>NZ_DAIUBO010000101.1:0-13208 GCF_036846665.1 Amaricoccus sp.
TGAACGGCGCCTGGCACAAGGTGCGCGACGACGCGACGCTGCGCTTCATGTTCGTGGCGGCGGTCTTCTACGGCCTGTCCACCTTCGAGGGCTCGTTCATGGCCATCCGCCCGGTCAATTCGCTCAGCCATTACACCGACTGGACGGTGGGCCATGTCCATTCCGGCACGCTCGGCTGGGTGGCGATGATCGTCTTCGGCGCGATCTACACCCTGGTGCCGAAGCTCTCGGGACGTGACGGCATGGCCTGGCCGCAGGCGGTGGAATGGCATTTCTGGCTCGCCGTCGCCGGCACGCTCGTCTACGTGGTCTCGCTCTGGAACGCCGGCATCACGCAAGGGCTGATGTGGCGCGCCTATGACGAAAACGGCTCGCTTTCCTACAGCTTCATCGAATCGGTCGAGGCGATGCGGCCCTATTACGCCGCCCGCACCCTCGGCGGTGCGCTGTTCCTCGCCGGCCTCGTCATCTGCGTGCTGAACTGCCGGGCGACGATGCGCGCCGCGGGCAGCCGGGCCGACAGCGCCGACCGGCCGCTCGCGGCCCATCCGGCGGAGTGAGATCATGCTGAAGCTGCACTACAACCTCGAAAAGATCTCCATGGGGCTGGTCGGGGCGATCATTGTCGTGGCCTCGGTGGGCGGAATCGTCGAGATCGCGCCGCTCTTCACCATCGAGGAGACGGTGGAGATCCCCGACGACCTGCGCCCCTACACGCCGCTCGAACTCGCCGGGCGCGAGATCTACATGCGCGAGGGCTGCTATGCCTGCCACAGCCAGATGATCCGCAGCCTCGCCGACGAGATCGACCGCTACGGCCCCTATTCGCTGGCCGCCGAGAGCGCCTACGACCACCCGATGCTCTGGGGCTCGAAGCGCACGGGGCCCGATCTCGCCCGCCTGGGCGGCAAGTATTCCGACGACTGGCATGTGGCGCATCTGATGGATCCGCGCGAGGTCATCCCGGTCTCGATCATGCCGGCCTATCCCTGGCTGACCCGCTCCCTCGACAGGCGGCTGCTCGCGCCGGGCCTCGCCACCCTGGCAAGGCTTGGCGTGCCCTATGACGACGCGATGATCGAGAATGCGGAGGCCGATGCGCTGGCCCAGAGCCAGCCGGATTCGGACGGTGCGGCGGCGGTGCAGGAGCGGTACGGCGAGGACGTGGCGGTTCGCGCCTTCGACGGCGATCCCGCCCGGCTGACGGAAATGGATGCGGTCGTCGCCTATCTGCAGTCGCTCGGCACGCTGACCGACGCCGCCCATGCGCGGCTGGCGGAGGGCACGCGATGAGCCACGAGACGCTGGTGCTGGCCGCGAAGGTCTTCGGGCCGATCTGGATGGGCGGCTTCCTCCTGATCGTGCTGATCCGCAGCTACAACCCGCGGCGCCGGGCCGAGCAGGAGAGGATCGCGCGGTCGATCCTGTCCTCCGAGACCGCGGAGGAGCGGCGATGACGACCGATCCCAAAGCCCTGCCTGGCGCCGATCCGCATACCGGCAACCGCGAAATCGACCCGGTGACGGGCTACGACACCACCGGCCACGAATGGGGCGGGATCAAGGAGCTGAACACGCCCTTTCCCCGGATCGCGCTGATCGCGCTGGGGCTGACCTTTGCCTATGCGGTCGTGGCCTGGATCCTGCTGCCGGCCTGGCCGCTCGGGCGCGACTATACGCGCGGGCTGCTCGACCTGGATCAGGGCGAGGTCGCCGTGGCCGGCTACCGCGAGCTCTCCGGCATGCGCGAGGGCTGGCTCTCGCGCTTCGATGCCCCCGATTTCGCGGCGCTGGAGCAGGACGCCGATCTCATGGCGGCGGCGATGCCGGCCGCGCACCGGCTCTTCCGGGACAATTGCGCCGTCTGCCACGGCATGACCGGGGGCGGCGGGCCGGGATTTCCCGTGCTCAGCGACGGCTACTGGCTCTGGGGTGGTGCGCCCGCGGACATCGCCGAGACCCTGTCGGTGGGCATCAACAGCGAGCATCCCGACACCCGCTACGGCGAGATGCCGGCCTTCGACTGGCTCGAGCGGGCGGATCGCACGGCCCTGGCGGAATATGTCGCGGGGCTGCCCGGGGGAGGCGCCGATCCCGAGAGCCCGGCCGGCCTGCTCTTCGAGGAGAACTGCGCCGCATGCCATGGCGAGGGCGGCGAGGGCGGGCTCCTGAACGGCGCGCCCTCCCTGACCGACGATTCGGTGATCTACGGGCAGGATGCGGCCACGGTGGAGCAGACTCTCCGGCACGGGCGCATGGGCGTCATGCCGCAATGGTCCGATCGCCTGAGCGCGGCCGAGATCAACCTCCTGGCGCTCCATGTCGCGCGGCTCTCCTCCGGGGCCGAGGAGGCCGCACCGTGAGCGCCGCCGTCCAGAAGCGGCTCGCCCTGATCGGCGCTTTCGCCGCGCTGACGCTTGTCCTTGCCGCGAATGCGCATCTTCTCGCGGTCGCCTTCCGCTCGCAGCCGGCCTGCGTCGCCGCCGAAGGAACCGCCATGCCCGCAAGACGCGCCTGCTAGGAGCCCTGGCTCATGCTCGAACCGCTTCCGACCCTTCGCCAGCCCCAGCGCCCCGCCACGACCTTGGCGCGTGGCCTGCCGGCGGATGCCGCGCTCGACTGGCTCGCCGCCGGCTGGCGCGACCTGCGCGCCGCGCCGAGGCCGAGCCTCGTCTACGGCGCCTTCCTGGTGCTGGTCTCCTATGCGGTGCTCGGGGGGCTCTGGGCGACGGGGCTTCTGCATCTGGCGCTGCCGGCGATCTCGGGCTTCCTGATCGTCGGCCCGTTCCTGGCGATCGGCCTCTACGAGCAGAGCCGTCGCCGCGAGAAGGGCGAAAGCGCGACGCTGGGGCAGATGGTGCTGGCGCGCCCGGCCTCCGGGGCGCAGCTGGCCTATGCCGGCCTCCTGCTCGGCCTCCTCGTCCTCTTCTGGCTCCGCGCCGCGGATCTGCTCTATGCGCTCTTCTTCGGGATGGCGCCCTATCCGGGCGGGGGCGACGCGCTCGTCAACGTGCTGACCACGGGCAGCGGCTGGGCATTGCTGGGCGTCGGCACCGTGGTGGGCGGGCTCTTCGCCGCCTTCGCCTTCGCGCTCAGCCTGTTCTCGGTGCCGATGCTGATGGTCGAGCGGCGCGACGCCCTCACGGCGATGGGCCTCAGCTTCGCGATGACCACCCACAACCTCGCGCCCTGCCTCGCATGGGGGGCGATCATCGCCGCCGGCATGGGCCTCGCCGCGGCCACGGGGCTTCTGGCGCTGGTGGTGGTGTTCCCGGTCCTCGGGCACGGGACCTGGCACGCCTGGCGCGCGATCGGCGGGGCGACGCCATGACGGCGCTCTACGTGCTCGTTCCGGTCTCGATCGGCATGGGGCTCGTCGGCCTCGCGGCCTTCTTCTGGGCCATGCGCCATGACCAGTTCGAAGACCTCCAGGGCAATGCCTGCCGCGTGCTCGCAACGCCCGAGGCCCGATTCAAGGAAGGAACGCCCGATGACCGACTGGCTGCCCACGCTGAAGACGGCGACACCGCAGGAGGGCTATGATCTGGCGGTCAAGTTGGCGCGCGTCGCCGTCAAGCTGACCCAGCCGGATGCCGGGGTCCGCGACAGGCTGCGGCCGTTCTATGCCGAGAACGCCGACGGCCTCATCGCCTCGAGCCAGGTGGTCGCGACGCATTTCGCCACTGTGGCCGCGGCCAACGGCTATTGGAGGGATGCCCATGGGCGGGATTGAGCGGGACGGCGAGGGCTTCGTGGTTCCGGCCGGGACGCTCGCGGAGGCCTTCGGCGTGAGCGAGGAGGAGATCCGGGAGAAGATGCGCGCCGAGAAGATCACCTCGCGATCCGAGATCGGCGTGGGCGAGGACGAGGGTCTATGGAGGCTGACCTTCATCTACGGGGATCGCGCCTGCAGGTTCATCGTCGACGGGACCGGCCGGATCCTCAAGCGTGTCGGCTTCCCGACCCGCACGAGAACCGCGGGCCCGATCCGGAAGGAAGGCCTGCCTCGCGGCTGATCGCATCTGCGCCGATCCCGCCCGCGCCGATGTGATCGCCCTACCGCCGCGGGACGATCGCGCCGCCGCCGGGCCGCGCGACCCTGCCCCGATCCCCGGCCCCGGCGCCCATCGTCCCGTGGCCGCCGCGGCGGCGTATCGGTCGGCGGGAAGGGGCATTTCCGGCGGCGCGTCGGCAGGCATCGGATGGGCGCTTCGGCACATCGCGACGCTGCCTTGCCGCGCCCGATCAGGAGGAGCGATCTTCCCGGCGTTGCCTGCGAGCCGGGGTGCGTTGCGGTCCCAGGACCGGGGCACCGCGCGGCGGAAGGAGGCCGCCACGCCACCCCGCAGACCCTGCGTGCAGGTGTCCGTCCATGGGCCCGCCCACCGATCGGTTGAGCGGGCCCATTCCGAGGGCCGGTCGGGGCCTCAGCTCTGAACGTCCAGGACGACCAGGCGCGCTCCGGCGACGTTCGCGTTCGTGGTCAGCGCTATCCGCGAGCCGTCATCCGACAGGGCCGCCCCGAAGAACTGCGAATCGACGCTGTCGTGGGGAAGCTCGATGATGCCGTCGTCGCTGACGCCGGCGTCGAGCTGGCCGGACGCGTCGAGCACGAAGGCTGCCGGGACGCCGCCGTAGCGGCCGACCTGTACCGTGCGGTCGCCGGGCAGCGCCAGGGCCATTCGGCCGCGGTCCTCGGCGGTCGGCTGGCCGGCTCCCTCGCTCTGGATCGCCTGCAGGCCGTTGTTGCCCCAGGACGTGTCGAGCCCGCCGGCCGCGACGCGGAATGTCACCACGTCCTGCGCTTCCGTCGTCTGGAATCCGAGGGTCGACGGTGCACCCTCGACGGTGGCCGCGCCGTAGCCGGTGGTGACGTAGCTGCCGTCGGACAGGGGAACCGCGGCGTAGCACTCGGCGAAGCCTCCATCGGCCACGAACGGATTGAAGATCGCGACGCCGGGTCTCGGCGTCAGGCCGACCGCCTCGCCGGAAGACGCCGGCTCGATGAATCCGCCGAAACCTTCGTCAAGCGTGCCGTCCGGATTGAGGCGGATCAGGATGACGTGGTTGCGCAGCGTGTCGCCGAGGTTGGTGTAGCCGGCGCTCAGGATCGCACCGTCCGGCTCGACGGTCGCGCGACGGCCGCCGTCGGAGAACTCCTGTGCCGATTGGTACGTGAACGGCATCCCGCCGTTGAAGTCGGGGTCGTTCGAGCCGTCGGAGGCGAGCAGGCGGGCCACGTAGCGGTCGTTGTCGGTGCGGCCGGTCTCCGGCCCGGCGGCACCGTAGCCGTTGACCACCAGCTTTTCGACGTCGCCCGACGCGTCGACGTCGAGGTCCCAGGCGGAATCCTGGGGCGGCGCCTCGACGCCCGGGAAGCTGCCGTTGTCAGCGTTCGCCCAGCCGAAGACGACCTCGACCGCGCCGCTTTCGCCGCCCCAGGCGTCCCCGGTCACCTGCGCCCCGGTCGAGTCGAAGCGCAGGAGATAGACCGATTCCCCGCCGTCCTCGTCGATCGCGTTCACGGCGGCGACCACGTCACCGCCGGACAGCTCGACGACCGCCATCGACTCCTCGACCCGGCCCGGCGCCAGGTCGAGCTCCACGAACCCGTCCTCCCCGAAGCCGGTGTCGGGCGTGCCGTCGGCGTTGAAGCGGCCGACGATGGAGGTGGTCTCGACCTCGTCGTCGCCGCGGAATCCCGAGACATAGATCTTGCCGTCGGCGGCGAAGGTCACGCCGCGCAGGTCGTTGGCCACCTCGGTGACGGTGTCGGCTACGGGCTGGATGTCCTGTGCCAGGGCCGGAACGGCCAGAGCCAGGGCGGTCGTACTAAGCAGGCAGCGCGTCAGCATTCTGTTCTTCCTCTGGGTTTGCGTTTGCTCCCGGCCCGTGGTCCGGGTCGGGGCTGGGACGCTGGCTTGGCTGATGCCTGGCTTGCGGACGATTCCGGAGTGCATGGGTCGGGCGTCAGAGCCCGGGCACGACCACAAGCACGCCCAGTCGGTTTCCGGCCCGGCGCAGCTCGCGCCCGAGGTCGGTGAGGGCGCGGACCGCCTGCTCGGCCGTCGCCCGCTCGCGGCTGCCGGCAGCGGGGGCGAGGAAGCGCGCATAGGGCGCGTCGAGCGCGAGCAGCGCCGTCTCGGCCCGCGCGAAGGCGGCGTCGATCTCCGCGGCAAGCCCGGCGTCGGCCCCGGCGATCAGGGCGTCGAGCCCGGTCTCGTAATACACGTCTCGCGCCCCCTCGAAGGCGAAGCGGTTGTCGGCGGTGGAGGTGTCGCTGAACGGCGACGGCTGGAAGTTCTCGTTGGCGGGAAAGAGCCCGGCGCCGATCCGGCGCAGCGGGATCTCGTAGCCGACGAGCACCGTCATGCCGTTGAAGGCGCGGCCGAGCGCGTTGCGCTGGTCCATCGCCTCGACCGCCGCGCGGTAGTTGTTGCGGCCGGGCGCCCAGGCCGCGACCAGGAGCCCGAGGTCGTTGACCAGGAGCTGCGCGGCGGCTGAGAGGTAGGCGCCGCGCCGGTCGTTGTCCCCCACCCCGGCGACGAAATCGGAATGCTCTCGGTCGCCGTCCTCGCCCCAGAGCAGGAGCTCGACGACATGGAGGCCCGTCGTGACCTCGCCCGCACCTCCCGCCTGGTTCATCCGCGCCAGTCCGCGGAAGTCCAGCGGAACCGATGGATCGCCGATGATGCCGGCGACGCGATCCGCATCGACCGGCCAGGAGTTCAGCCGCGGGAGCGGCCCCCCCGGCGCATCCACCGGACCGGCGTAGAACTGGAACGCCTCGGTGCGCAGATAGGCGTCCCGCGCCGCGCGCCAGGCCTGACGAGCGGCCTCGAAGGCCTCCGGCGACGGATCGTCCAGCAGCGCGGCAATCGCCTCTCGAAGCGCCTTCGCAGCCTCCTGCGCCGCGACATAGGTCCCGTGCACCAGCTCCCCATAGGCCGTCACCTGCGCCGCGGCGTCGTAGTCGAAGGCGCCCGGAACGGTGCTGCTCAGGCGAAACTCGGTGATGGTGCCGAGCACCTGACCACCGCCCTCGCCCGGGCCGCCCTCGCCGCCCTCGGCCTGCGCTGCGAACAGCCGCTCCGGCCCCCCGAACGCGGCGCCCGACGCCGGGCTGTCGGGGCCGGCGAGGTCCCAGGCGAGCGCCGTCCGGTCCACGCTGGTGCCGCCGACCATGACGGCGGCGCCGAGACCGATCCAGATGCGCGTCTTGCGCTGCATTGCGTTGCTTCCCCCGTCTCCCGCCGGCGGACCCAAGCCGCTTGCGGACGCTCTCGCAGGTGATTATACCAGAGTTAATTAGTCAACTACAATCGAGTTCCAGGCCCTGACCCGCGCCCCCGTGCGCCCCGGGCCGTCGCGCCCCGGAGCAGGCCCCGCCGAATGATCCTGTGCATCGCCGATGTCCTCGACCGCCCCGGGCTCGACGCGCTGCGCGAGAGCCTCGCAGGCGGGGTCTACGTCGACGGCGAGCTCTCGTCCGGCTGGGCCTCGCGGCTGGTGAAGAAGAACGAGCAGCTCGGTGCCGGGCCGGCGGCGCGGAAGGCGCAGGAGCAGGTGGTCGCGGCGCTCTCCTCCAACCCGGTCTTCGCGGCCGCGGTACTGCCACGCCGCTTCGCGCCGCCGCTCTTCGCCCGCTATACGCCGGGCATGGAGTTCGGAACCCATATGGACAACGCCGTCATGGGCGCGGAGAGGATGCGCTCGGACGTCTCGGTGACGCTCTTCCTGACGGAGCCGGAGGAGTACGACGGCGGGGAGCTGGTGATGGAGAGCGCCGCGGGCGAGGCGGCCTACAAGCTGCCGGCGGGCTCCGCGGTCGCCTATCCCTCGACCATGCTGCACCGGGTCGCCCCGGTCACCCGCGGCACCCGCGAGGTGGCGGTGACCTGGGCGCAGAGCCTGGTTCGCGGCGCCGAGCAGCGGGAGATCCTGTTCGACCTGGAGCGGGTCGGCCGTGCGCTCTTCGAGCGCGACGGCAAGAGCCCGGAGTTCGATCTGCTGAACAAGTCCGCGGCCAATCTGCGCCGCATGTGGGTGGAGTCATGAGGGGGGTAGGAATGCCGTTGCTGCGCCAATCCGTCGTCGGGTTCGTGCTGGCGGTCTGGGCCTTCGGTCCCGCCAGCGCGCAGGGAGACGAGGGAATCGTCGTCTACACGTCGCAGCACGCGGCGCTGACCCAGGCCTGGGCCGCCGCCTTCACCGAGGAGACCGGCATCCCCGTGACCATCCGCAAGGGCACCGACACGGTGATGGCCAACCAGATCATCCAGGAGGGCGAAAACTCGCCCGCCGACGTGTTCCTGACCGAGAATTCTCCGGCGATGGTGCTGGTCGAGCGGGCCGGGCTCTTCGCGCCGGTCGCCGCTTCGACGCTCGAGCGGGTGCCGGAGGAGTTCCGCCCCGCAAGCGGCATGTGGACCGGCATCGCCGCCCGCACCACGGTCTTCGCCTACAATACCGAGCTCCTCGACGAGGCGGACCTGCCCGGCTCGATGCTCGACCTCGCCGGGCACGATTGGGAGGGGCGCTGGGGCGCCGCCCCGGCCGGCGCCGACTTCCAGGCGATCGTCTCGGCGCTCCTGCAGCTGCGCGGGTCGGAGGAGACCGCGGACTGGCTCGCCGGGCTGAAGCGCAACGCCCTGGCCTACCGCGGCAATTTCGAGGCGATGCGCGGTGCCAATGTCGGTGAGGTCGAGGGCGCTTTGATCTACCACTACTACTACTTCGGCGATCGGGACGGCACCGGCGAGAGCTCCGACAAGCTCGCGCTGCATCATTTCGGCGACGAGGACCCGGGCGCCTTCGTCTCGGTCTCGGGCGCTGGCGTGCTCGCCTCGAGCAGCCATCCCGACGCGGCGCAGGCCTTTCTGGCCTTCGTCACCGGACCGGGCGGCCAGGCGATCCTGCGCGACGGCGACTCCTTCGAATACGCCATCGCCAGCGGCGTCGAGGCGCACCCGGCGTTGCCACCGCTCGACGGGCTCGACTATCCCAAGGTCGATCCATCGCTCCTCAACGCCTCCGAGGTCGTTGCGCTGATGACGGCATCGGGCGTGTTCTAGCGGCCGCACGCGGCGACCCCAGCCAGAGGGACCATGCTCCTCCAGCGAGACACCGCACCCTTTTCCCCGGCCGGAAGCCCCGATGCGACCTTCCCGCGCCGTCGCCACCGCCGCTTTCCGGCGCACCCGGCGTTGCTGGCCGCAGCGCTGGCGGCCGCGGCCGTCGCGCTGATCCCGGCGGGCTTCGTGCTGGTGGTGCTGGTGCAGACCGGCTGGGAGATCGCGAGCGCGCTGATCTTCCGCCCGCGGGTCGCCGAGCTCCTGCGCAACACCTTCCTGCTCGAAGCGCTCGCGGTGCCTCTCGCGATCGCGCTCGCAGTCACGCTCGCCTGGCTGACCGAGCGCACCGACCTGCCGCTGGCGCGGCTCTGGAGCTGGCTCGCGGTGGTGCCGCTGGCGATCCCGGCCTTCGTGCATTCCTACGCCTGGGACGGGCTCTTCCCGACCCTGCGCGGGCTCGCCCCCGCGGTGGCGATCTCGGTGCTGGCGTATTTCCCCTTCGTCTACCTGCCGGTGGTGGCGCAGCTCCGCCGCCTCGATCCGGCCATAGAGGATGTCGCCGCCTCGCTCGGCAACCCGCCGGTCCGCGTCTTCCTGCGCGCGGTGCTGCCGCAGCTTCGCCTCGCCATCGCCGGCGGTGCGCTGCTTGTCGCCCTGCACCTGCTGGCCGAGTACGGCCTATATGTGCTGATCCGCTTCGAAACGCTGACGACGGCGATCGTCGACCAGTTCCAGGCCGTCTACGACGGGCCGGCGGCGAACCTGCTGGGCATTCTCCTGGTGGCTTGCGCCGTCGGTGTCCTCGCCCTCGAATCCCTGCTGCGCGGCGACCGGCGCTACGCGCGCATCGGCCCGGGAGCGGCGCGGGTCGCGCCGCGCATGGCGCTGGGGCGCGCCTGGCCGCTCTGGATGCTGCTTCCCGCCGCGGTCGCGTCGCTCTCGGTGGCGCTGCCGGCGACGACCCTCCTGCGCTGGCTCTGGCGCGGTGGCGCCGACGCCTGGGCCTGGGGCGGCGGCCTCGGCGCGGCCCTCGGCCAGACCGCCTTCTACGCCGCCGTCGGTGCCGCGCTCACCTGCCTCGCCGCGCTGCCCGTCGCCTGGCTGTCGGCACGCGCGCCGGGCCGGCTCCAGCGGCTGATCGAGGCCTGCCACATCTATGTCGGCTCGCTTCCGGGCGTCGTTGTCGCGCTCGCCCTCGTGGCGATCACCGTGCGCGTGGCACTGCCGCTCTACCAGACCGTGGTGACGCTTCTGGCCGCCTACGTCTTGCTCTACCTCGCCCGGGCCATCATCGCGCTGCGCGCCAGCCTCGCGCAGGTCCCGGTCGAACTCGAGCATGCCGCGATCGCCCTCGGCCGCCCGCCGCTCGTTGCTGCAGTCGGCACGACGCTGCGGCTGGCTGCGCCCGGCATTGCCGCGGGCATGGCGCTGGTGGCGATGGGCATCACTACCGAGCTGACCGCCACGCTGATGCTGAGCCCGATCGGCACCCGGACACTCGCCACCGAGTTCTGGGCGCTGACGGGCGAGTTCGACCATGTCGGCGCCGCGCCCTACGCGCTCGCCATGATCCTCTTGTCGCTGCCGCTCTGCGTGATTCTCTACCGGCAGGCGGTCGGGGCGATCGGGCGATGAGCGAGCTGCGCCTGCGGGATGTCGGCAAGCGCTACGGCAATGTGGTGGCGCTGACCGGGATCGACCTCGACGTGGCGCGGGGAACCCGCACCGCCGTCGTCGGCCCGTCCGGGTCCGGCAAGACCACTCTCCTGCGACTCATCGCAGGGTTCGAAACCCCCGACACCGGCCGGATCCTTCTCGGCGGCAGGCTGCTCGCCGACCCGGCCGCCTCGGTCCCGCCGCACAGGCGCAACATCGGCCTCGTCATGCAGGACGGCGCGCTCTTCCCGCATCTCAGCGTGCTCGACAACATCCGCTTCGGCATGGACCGCGCCGCGGGCGACGGTGGCCTGCGCGCGGCGGAGCTCCTCGACCTGGTCGAGCTCGATCGCTCGACGGCCTACCGCTACCCGCACGAGTTGTCCGGCGGCCAGCAGCAACGCGTCGCCCTCGCCCGCGCCCTGGTGCGCCGGCCGAAGCTCATGCTCCTGGACGAGCCGTTCTCGGCCCTCGATTCCGGCCTCCGCGAGCAGATGCGCAAGGCCACCGCCGGCATTCTGGCGGCGGCGGACATCACCACCATCCTCGTCACCCACGATCAGGCCGAGGCCATGGGCTTCGCCGACCAGATCGTCGTGCTCCGCGGCGGCCGACTGCGGCAGGCTGGCCCGCCACGCGAGGTCTATCTCGCTCCGGCGGATCGAGAGACGGCACGGTTCCTGGGCGAGGCGATCATCGTCGATGCCTTCATCACCGGGGATGTCGCCGAATGCAGCCTCGGTCACCTGCGGGTCGACGGCGGGTCCGCGGGCCCGGGGACGATCATGTTGCGGCCCGAGCAGATCGTGCTGCGTCCGGTGGAAGCCGACAGCGTCAATGGGACGGCGGTGCTCGGCCAGGTTCTCGGCGCCGAGTACGCCGGATCGAGCGCGATCGTGACGCTCAAGATCGTCCCGCGCGGCGGCGCCGGCGACGCCACCCTGCACCTCAGGGTTCGCGGCCCCGAGCCGCCGACGGTCGGATCCCTGGTAAGCATCAGCATCCTTGGCGCTGCGCACCAATTCCCGGAGGGTCGGCCGGACGGCTCGTGAGGTCCCGACCGGTCGGAGGCATCTGTTCTCCGGCCTTTCGCGGAATGCAGGCGTTTGCAGCACGACGGCATCGGGTCAAGAACAGGTCAACCGGTGTATCGGCTTCATCCCCGTGTTGCGCCGCCGGTTGGCGGTTCGTTGCGGGCAAATGCGTCCGAACGTGGATTTCGGTTCGGGAGCGTGCCTTGATGGCGCCTTGAAATGGAAAGAGAGGCATGCCCCCGTCGGTGGGGCGTAGATTCACAAGCCAAGCGCGCCACCGGCTGTGTCCGGGATCGCCATGGGACAGAGACACAGCCACCTCCGCCTCGAGGAGAGATGCCGTCTGCGCGGCACGATGGAGATGGGCCTGAGCATCCGCGCGATCGCGCGGCGCATGGGTCGTCACCGGAGCACGATCCGGAAGGAGAAGGTGCCGGCAGGCTCGGGCATGGCGCATCTGTCGCGGCAGTGATGGCGTACGGAGCGCGAGCAGAATTGTCCCACTTCTTCCCGCACCGGGGAGCGGTGGGACAAAACGGCCACCAAAGCCCCTGAGATCATTGACAGCGCGGGAAGGGATGGTGCCCGGGGGCGGATACAAAAAACGTTGTTTTCAAAGGGTTTTTAAGGGTTTGTGTCCCCTGACTACCCCTAAATCCGCAAGCCGAAATGCTTCTATCATGGATTTAATGATGTTTTCAAAGTCACATTATACTTTCGTCGCGCGAGTGTCGCGCTCAGCCGCTTCGTCCAGCGATGCGCCAATCATTACGCCAGCAAGGAACCCTCGCCGCCATGCCTTGTGGGTGTCGGCGTCCGTCGACTCGGTTGCGGTCGCTGGAGCAGCCATATGGCGAGGCTCCGGCTCGCTCTCTCTTGGTTCAGGGTCCGCCGCAGCAAGCGGAGCAGCAGAGAACTCTCTTGTTAGCCGGAGTTGCCCATTAACTAGCGTGAGCGGAGTTTCTGACATCTTTGAGGGTCCATACCTCGCCGACATGATCCGTGCGAGAGAGTCCTTGATCACCGGGAGAAGGACCTCACCATCTGGGAGGAGCATTCGAACAACAACAATCCTTGTCCGACGAATCTCTGCCTTGAGGGCTCCAAGCTTCATTCTTCCCTCCGCCACGACTCAACAGAGACTCACATACTGGGACCAGACCGGCCCTGTCGGCCGCAATCTGGCCTGAGAGAGGGCGAAACTGATCTGACTGAGGACGCCGCCAACCTTCACTGGTATGGCAAGTCCAGGCACTCAGCGTTTGCCTGGCAGGCTAAGGGACAACCTCCATCGCCGTCCGCTCGATTAGCTGGCACGCTCCATCGAAGTATCCCCTCACTGTGTGGAGGCCGACATTTGCATACTCCCCGTGGGCAACGCGATCTCGCACAGCTGAACACCCGCAAGAACCCGTCGGCTGTCGACGCCGGCGGTGATCCCGACG
>NZ_DAIUBO010000102.1:0-13183 GCF_036846665.1 Amaricoccus sp.
CCGGACCGGGCAAGGCGCCACCGGCGCCTCGCCTTCTCGGTCCGGGGGCATGCGGTGCGGGCCGCGCGGGGCGCCGCCTTTTCCCTGTCCCGAAGGTCAGCTTCAGGATCGGTCAATCGGAAGGGCCGCTGGTATTCTCCCTCGCCGCTCACGCATCCCCCGGACAGGACCACCGACACGGCCGGACCGCCCACAAATGGGGTTAACGGCGCATGAACGTCCGGATAACGCTACAATATCAGCAGGTTGCCGCCTGTCCCCATGGGGACGGGCCTAGGACGCCGCCAGACGGCCCTCGAGCGAGGCCAGAATCCCCGCCAGGACCGCCTCCGGATCCCCCGAGATATCGGCCACCACCGCCGCCTCGTCCGGCCCCAGCCGTTCCAGCGCGGCGAACTGGCTGTCGAGCAGGCTCGTGGGCATGAAATGCCCGCGCCGCGCCGCCATGCGGCCCGCGATCAGCTCCCGGTTGCCGTCGAGATGCACGAAGAGCACCGGCTCGCCGGCGGCCGCCCGGATGCGGTCGCGATAGGCCCGCCTCAGCGCCGAGCAGGCCCCCACCACGCGCCCCCCGCGCGCGGCGATCACCGCGCCAAAGCGCTCCAGCCAGGGCCAGCGATCCGCATCGGTCAAGGGCTCCCCCCGGCTCATCTTCGCGATGTTCTCCGGCGGATGCAGCGCGTCGCCATCGACGAAGCTGCCGCCGAGCGCCTCGGCCAGCGCCGCCGCCACGGTGCTCTTGCCGCAGCCGGCGACCCCCATCACCACCAGCAGCCGAACCGCCGTCACGACCCCGCCTCCCCGGCCCGGCGGGTCCCATTCGAAGCTCCTGTCATCCCGCTGTTCCCACGACTTTGCGCCTCACCCCGGCTATCGCGCGCCTCGCGCCCCGCGTCAATGCGCGGGCCGCCCGCCCCGTCCCGCCGCTGCCCGGGCCTCAGGCCGCGCCGCCGGCCGCCAGTGTCTCGGCCCGCGCCAGCTCTCCCGGCGCGGCGGCCGGCAGGGGGAGTTCGACCCAGAAGAGCGAGCCCCTGCCCGGCGCGCTCTCGACCCCGATCCGCCCGCCCATGCGCCGGGTCATCTCGGCGCAGATCGCCAGCCCCAGCCCGGTGCCGCCGTGGCGCCGCGTCATCGACCCGTCGGCCTGCTCGAAGGGCAGGAAGATGCGCTCCTTCTGCCCCTCCGCGATGCCGACGCCGGTATCGCGCACCTCGATGCGCAGCCACGCGCCGCCCAGCCCCCGGACCCGCACCCGGACCGATCCCGCATCGGTGAACTTCGCCGCATTGCCGACCAGGTTGGTGAGGATCTGGCGCAGGCCCTGCCGATAGCCGCGGCGGATCGCCGCCAGGTCGCGATCTACGGTCGCCCCGATCTCGATGCCCTCGGAATGCGGCGAGAACCGCGCCTCGACCACCACCTCCTCGACCAGATCCCGCAGGTCGAAGGCGGTGACCTCGTCGACCGCCTCGGAATGCTCCAGCTTGGAGAAATCGAGGATGCGGTTGATGACCTCGAGCAGGTGAAAGCCGGACGTGCGGATCATCGCCACATTGCGCCGCGTGCGCTCGTCGAGATCGCCCGCCAGGACCACGCTCGCCATGCCGATCACGCCGTTGAGCGGTGTCCGGATCTCGTGGCTCACCGTCGCCATGAAGCGCGTCTTGGCGGCATCCGCGGCGAGCGCACGCTCCGTCATGGCGCTCAGCTTCTCGGTGCGCTCGGCCACCCGCGCCTCCAGCTCGCGCTTGTGCCCCTCGACCTCCGCCAGCGCCAGCAACCGATCGAGATTGACCGCATGGACGAGCTGGCAGACCAGCACGAGCAGGGTCAGATAGACGACGGTCGCGATGAAATCGGGATGGAGGACCGACGGCACCTCCCGGCGCACGATCACGAGCGCCGCCAGCGCCGCCAGATAGGACAGCACCCCGCCGTCGAGACTGCGCTGCTGCATCGCGACCCAGAGGCAGAAGGGCACGGCGAGAAGCAGGGTGACGCCGCTGCGGCTGACGATCTCGGGCGGCAGCTCCAGGAGCGCCCAGAGCAGCCCGAGAAGCACGAGCGCCAGCGCCGCGATCCCGACGGTCGGCCGCGGATCGGCCCGGATCTGGCGGAGTTCGTGGAAATTCCCCAGCACCGTGCAGAAGGTGAGGATGCCGAGCGGCTCGAACACCGCCGCCAGCATCGGCGCCAGCGGTGGCGGCGGCGGGACAGCGAGCGCGCCCGCGAGCTCGGCCAACGCAAATACGGCGACGATCGTCGCGGTGAAGGCCGCGACGCCGGCCACGAAGATCAGCCATTCGCGGGTCTTGGTCTCGACCCTGCGGCGACGGGCGAGCATGCGCATGGCCTGCGCCCCGACCAGCGCGGCGAGCCCGTGCCCGAGCGTGTCGGCGACCAGATCGCCCGGCGCGAGCCCCCAGATCGCCCCGGCCATGAGGAACCCCGCCGTCGCCGCCAGCGCCCCCTTCCAGCGCAGCACCAGCGCCGCCGCCAGCGCCATGCCCGAGGCCGGCGTCGCCACCAGCAGCACCCCCTCGCCCAGGCCGAGCATCCGGCAGGCGAGCGCACCGCCGGCCACGGCGACCGCCACCAGAATCAGGGGGACGGGACGAAAGGCTGCAGGGGTCGCCGCGGTCATCTCGCTCCAGACGGACAGGTCACCCGGCATCTCCCGGACAAGCGCTCCGGTGCCCGGACCCCGCCGCCCCGGCACCTTCCGATCCTCCTGTTCCCGCCGGGACGGCAGATCGCCTGATGGTTGTCCTGAGCCGCCGGAAAGGCGCTTGTCAAGGATTTCCGGATTGGGCGGCAATGATATGCCGATCCGGAAGCGCTCGCAAGGCGCGTAGTATCGGATCGCCCGCCAGAGTTCCGGCCATGAATCCGGGAAGAAGAACCGACGTCCATCCCGGCGCTGCGCACCGTTAACCGGACGGTCCGCGCGTGGAACCGCGGGCGGTCGATTAACTTCGCAGTGTCACAAAACTGTCAAGAACCCGAAAGGCGTGTTAGTTCCCAGCGCTCTAGCAGCGCAGTGCCTGTTTTCTTGTCCAATCCGGTATGAGGGGTGACCGGTCCATGAGTGCCCAAGGTTTCGAAGCGCCGGCCAGCCCGGCGGCGGTCCCGTCGTATCCGACGACAGGCGTCTTTCGCGCCATCCACGACCCGGGGGATCGCGTGCGGCAGGCGCTGGCGGTCTGGTTCTGGGGCGCCGTCCTGATCTCGGCCGCCTTCGTGCTGGCCGTCGGGATCCGCTTCGCCGAGCCGCATTTCCTTTCGGGGCTGATGTCGCGGATCCAGCTGACCAGCGAGAACAACATCGCTGCCTGGTGGTCCGGCATCCTTCTGCTGATGCTCGCCGTCCATGCCTATGACGTCGGCGTGGCCGAGCGCGCCCGCTCGCCCTCGGTCGCCGGGGCCTGGACGATCCTCGCCGCGATCCTGGTCTTCTTCTCCGCCGACGAGATCGGCTCGCTGCACGAACGCATGGGCATGCTCGGGCGGCCCTTCGGGCTGGGAAGCTGGCCGATGATGCTCCTGGCCGGGGCGGTCGTCGGGATCTCGCTCCTCTCCGCGCTCTGGCGGCTGTGGTCCGACCCGCAGGTGAGCCGGCGCCTGGTCCTGCCGCTCCTCCTCGGTTTCGGCCTGCTCGGCTCGGTGGCCGGACAGGAATACGTCGGGGACGTCTTCGTCTTCGAATCGAACCTCGCCAGGGGCATCCGCGCGATGCTCGAGGAAGGGACCGAGCTCTTCGGGATGCTCATCCTGCTCGCGACGATCCTGCCGCTCACCTTCGGACGCGAGGCCGACGGCAGCACGAGCATCCTCCGCATCTCCGGGGACGGGGCCTGCAAG
The DNA here is from genome assembly GCF_036846665.1 of Amaricoccus sp. NCBI lineage: Bacteria > Pseudomonadati > Pseudomonadota > Alphaproteobacteria > Rhodobacterales > Paracoccaceae > Amaricoccus > Amaricoccus sp. The sequence continues at coordinate 3,862 of NZ_DAIUBO010000102.1, forward strand.
CTCCTGCTCGTGGCCACGCTCTGCATTCCGCTCTTCGCCATGAAGCCCGAAGTCGTCGGCGCGGACCACAAGGGGCAGATCGCCAACTGGCTTGCGGCATCCGCCCTGATGATGGCCGCGCTGCTCGCGCTGCGCAGCCTGGCGCAGGACGCGGGCGCTCGGCCCGGGATCCTCTGGGCGATCGCGATCCTCGCTATTCTGGGCTCGGCCTGCGCGGTATCGGTCGATCCGGGCATGACCATCGGCCGGACGGGAGGTTCCCTCAAGCTTAGCGTCCTGGGCCTGGTCGTCCTGGGCGTGAGCGGCCTCTGGCTGGCCGCCCGGAGCGGTGCCACCCGACCCATGTCGCTCGTCGCATCGGCCGCCGCGGTCTGGGCGCTGCTCGCCCCGGCACTGGCGTCGGGGCTCCCGCAGGTCTTCCTGCTCGCCCAGGCTCTGGCGGTGGCCACGGCCGCCGGAACCTTCCTCTGCCTCTCCCCGCTCCCGACCGGGGAAGCCGTCTCCGTGAAGCGGGCCGGGGCCGGCTGAGGTCGTTCAGAAGAAGCTCTGCGGGTCGATGTCGACGCTGACCCGCACGGTCGACGGGCAGGGCACCGCGGCGGTCCAGGCGCGAAGGGCGGACTGCAGCGGGACGCCCTTGGCCGCCTTGACCAGCAGACGCACCCGATAGCGGCCGCGGACGCGGGCGATGGGCGCGGGCGCGGGGCCGAAGACCTCGGCCGGAAGGGCGCGCAGCGCGCCGCTCTCGCGGGCGAGCGCGCGCGCGACGTCCCAGGTGCGCGCCTCGTCGGCGCCGGTGACGACGATGCCCGCGAGCCGGCCGTAGGGCGGCATGCCGACCCGGCGCCGGGCCTCGGCCTCGCTGCGCCAGAACGCCTCGTCGTCGCCGGAGAGAATCGCCCGGATGGCGGGATGCTCGGGCTGGCAGGTCTGGATCAGCGCCTGGCCGGGGCGCTCGTGGCGCCCGGCCCGCCCCGCGACCTGGCGGATCAGCTGGAAGGTCTTCTCCGCCGCCCGCAGGTCGCCGCCCTGAAGCCCCAGATCCGCATCGATGACCCCGACCAGGGTGAGATGCGGGAAATTGTGCCCCTTCGAGACGATCTGCGTGCCGATGATCAGATCGGCGCCGCCCGCCGCGATCTCCTCGATGCGGGCCTTGAGCGCGCGGTGGCTCTCGGCCAGATCCGACGAGAGAAGGGCGATGCGGGCCTCGGGCCAGAGCGCGGCCGCCTCCTCGGCGAGGCGCTCGACCCCCGGCCCGAGCGCGGCCATCTTGCCCTCCACCCCGCAGGAGGGGCAGGCGGTCGGGACCGGCTTCGTCGCGCCGCATTGATGGCAGACCAGGCGCTTGCGGAACCGGTGCTCGACCATGCGCGCGTCGCAATGCTCGCAGCCGACCTGCTGGCCGCAGGCCCGGCAGATGGTGAGCGGCGCATAGCCGCGGCGGTTGAGGAAGAGCAGCGCCTGCTCGCCGGCGGCGAGCCGCGCGCCGACGGCGGCCTCGAGCGGCGGCGAGATCCAGCGCCCCGGCTCCGGCGGATCGAGCCGCAGGTCGAGCGCTTCCATCTCGGGCAATTCGGCGACCCCGTAGCGCTCCGGCAGGTCCAGGCGCGCGTATTTGCCGGCATCGGCATTGGCCCAGGTCTCGAGGCTCGGCGTGGCCGAGGCGAGCACGATCGCGGCCCCCTCGATCGAGGCGCGCAGCACCGCCATGTCGCGGGCATTGTAGAGCGCCCCGTCCTCCTGCTTGTAGGACCCGTCATGCTCCTCGTCGACGACGATCAGGCCGAGATCGGCGAAGGGCAGGAAGAGCGCCGAGCGCGCCCCCACCACCAGCTGTGCCGATCCCGCCGCCAGCGCCGACCAGGCGCGCCGGCGCGCGGCCTGGGTCACGCCCGAATGCCATTCCGCGGGCCGGGCGCCGAAACGCGCCTCGACCCGGTCGAGGAACTCCACCGAAAGCGCGATCTCGGGCAGGAGCACCAGGGCCTGCCGCCCGGCGCGCAAGGTCTCGGCCACCGCCTCGAGATAGACTTCCGTCTTGCCCGATCCGGTGACGCCCTTGAGCAGCGTGGCGGAATAGCCCGCCGCCCGCACCGCGGCGCGCAGGGCCTCCGCCGCCGCGGCCTGGGCCGGGGAGAGCGCGCTCGGGGCGGCATCGGGATCGAGCGGCGGGAACGGGGCGTCCCGCGGCACGGCATCGCGCAGGATCACGCCCTGGGCCTCCAGCCCCTTGATCACCGAGCCGGTGACCCCGGCGATCTGTGCCAGCTCCCCCGGCGCGAAGCCGAGGTTGCCGTATTCCGCGAAGGCCTCCAGCACGCGGGCGCGCGCCGCGGTCATGCGGTCGGGCGCCTGCCCGGAGAGCCGCAGCAGCGGGCGGGCGGCGGGCGGATCGGCCAGGGTCGGCACCCGCGTGGCGAGCCGCAGCATCAGCGACAGCGGCGTCAGCGTGTAATCGGCGGCGCGGGCGAGGAAGTCGCGCATCGGCGCCCGCATGCGCGGCAGGTCGAGCACCCGGCTCACCGCGCGCAGCTTGCCGGGCGGCACCTCGCCCTCGCCCCTGCCCCAGACGCAGCCGAGCACCCGGCGCGGCCCGAGCGGCGCCTCGACCAGGTCGCCGGCATCGAGCCCGCCCTCCGGTGCGCGGTAGTCGAGCAGGCGGTCGAGCATCTCCGCCACCACCACGGCGACCTGGGACCCGGCCGGGAACTCGGGCGGCGATATTTCTCCGTCGGGGCGCGTGCATGGTTCCATCACCCAATACCTTGGGATAGTATCGGCGCGGACCACAAGGCTTGAGCCAGGGGAGCGACCGGCTGCTATGAAATTCTTCGTCGATACCGCCGAGGTCAGCGACATTCTCGAACTCGACAAGCTGGGACTCGTCGATGGCGTGACCACCAATCCGAGCCTCGTCAAGAAATCGGGACGCGATTTCATCGAGGTGATCCGCGAAATCTGCGAGGCGGTCGCGGGGCCGGTCAGCGCCGAGACCGTGGCGCTCGACTACGAGGGCATGCTCGCCGAAGGGCGCAAGCTCGGGCAGCTCGCCTCCAACATCGCGATCAAGGTGCCGCTGACCTGGGACGGGCTCAAGGCCTGCCGCACGCTCACCGAGGAAGGGCGCATGGTCAACGTCACTCTCTGCTTCTCGGCGAATCAGGCCCTGCTCGCCGCCAAGGCCGGCGCGACCTTCATCTCGCCCTTCGTCGGCCGGCTCGACGACATCAACCTCGACGGCATGGAGCTGATCCGCGACATCCGCACCATCTACGACAATTACGGCTTCGAGACCGAGATCCTCGCCGCGAGCATCCGGGGCGCCAATCACGTGAGCGAGGCGGCGCTGGCCGGCGCGGACGTGGCGACCTGCCCGCCGGCGGTGCTCAAGACGCTGGCGAGCCATCCCCTGACCGACAAGGGGCTGGCCGCCTTCCTGAAGGATTGGGAAGCGACGGGGCAGAAAATCGTTTGAGGCTGCGATGGACCTAGCGGACGACACCGACGAGGCGCTCAGGGCGCGGATCATCGCCGAACCGGCGCTGATCCTCGAGGACCAGGAACTGATGCGCGCGCTCCTGCGCGCCGACCGGCGCAGCGCCGGGCGCAATGTCGTCGACCTGCGCGGCGTGCTCGTGGAGCGGCTCGAGGAGCGGCTCGACCGGCTCGAGGACACCCATCGCGAGGTTCTCGCTGCCGCCTACGAGAACGTCTCGGGCATGAACCAAGTGCATAGGGCCTGCCTCGCCCTGCTCGACGCCGGCGACTTCGCCGCCTTCCTGCAGGTGCTCACCCGCGATGTCGCGATGATCCTCGGCGTGGACGTGATCCGGCTCGGGCTCGAGGCGCCCGCCGCCGAGCCGGGCAGCGGGCTCGGACCCTCGGGGCCGCTGCGCGGGGTGGTCATCGCCCTGCCCGACACCGGCTCGGACACCTATATCACCCAGGGCCGCGGCATGGGCGCGCGCCGGGTGACGCTCAGGCGCCTCGCCAAGGCCTCGCCCGACTTCTACGGCGAGCACGCCCCGCGCATCCGCTCCGAAGCGGCACTCCGGCTCGATCTCGGGCCCGACAAGCGGCCCGGGCTGCTCGTCTTCGGCGCCTTCGAGGCGGAGCGGTTCGACGCCGACCAGGGCACCGACCTGCTGACCTTCTTCGCCGGGGTCTTCGAGCGCAGCCTGCGGCGCTGGCTGGCGTGAGCGGCCCCGCGCCGTCCGACGGCGCGCTGGCCCTGATGGAGGAATGGCTGGCGCAGCTCGAGGCCGTGCGCGGCCTCAGCCCGCGCACTATCACCGCCTATCGGCGGGACGTCTCGGGCTACCTCGGCTTCCTCGCCCTGCATGGCGGCGGGCCGGCGGGCCGCGCGGCGCTCGGCCGCGTCGGCACCGCGGAGGCCCGCGCCTGGATGGCCCGCGAGCGCGGCCGCGGGCTCGGGCCGCGCTCGATGTCGCGGGCGCTCTCGGCGGTAAAATCCTTCTACGCCTGGCTGGCCGAGGCCCAGGGCATCGAGGCTCCCGCGGTCACCGCGACCCGCGGGCCGCGCGTCAAGCCGCGCCTGCCGCGCCCGGTGGCCCCGGATGCCGCCCGCGCGCTGATCGCCGCCGTGGCCGCCCAGAGCCTCGAGCCCTGGATCGCGGCCCGCGACGTGGCGGTGGTCACGCTGCTCTACGGCGGCGGCCTGCGCATCTCCGAGGCGCTCGGCCTGCGCCAGGCCGACGCGCCCCTGCCCGCGAGCCTGCGCATCCGCGGCAAGGGCGGGCGCGAGCGCATGGTGCCGGTGCTGCCGGCGGTGCGCGCCGCGATCGAGCATTATCGCGCGCTCTGCCCCTTCGAGCCCGGAGCGCAGGCGCCGCTCTTCCTCGGCCAGCGCGGCGGGGGGCTGAACCCGCGGCTGGTGCAGAAGGCCATGGCCGCCGCGCGCATGCAGCTCGGCCTCCCCGCCACGGCGACGCCGCATGCGCTGCGCCATTCCTTCGCGACGCATCTGCTGGAAGCGGGCGGCGACCTGCGCACCATCCAGGAGCTGCTCGGCCATGCCTCGCTCGCCACCACCCAGGTCTATACCGGCGTCGACCAGGTCCGGCTGATGGAGGCCTATGCCGCCGCCCATCCCAAGGCCCGCGGCTGAGCGCGGCGCGGCCTTGACCCGCGTGCCCCGGGGCGACACATGCGGGAAGGCAGCAGGCAGGAGGCAGGCATGACGATCCACAATGCGATGCAGGCTTTGGCGCTCGCCGCCATCGCGGCGACGATCCTCCCGGCCGCAGCCGGCGCAGCGGGCGAGGAACGCTGCTACGGCATCGCGCGGGCGGGCGAGAACGACGGGATCGGCAGCGGCGAGGGGAACGGCGCGAGCAGCGTTGACTTCCAGGGCGATGCCTGGGTCTGGGTCGCCGCGGGCACCTGCATCACCGTCACCCCTCCGGTGCAGCCCGACGGCACGCCCCGCCGCGGCTCGCTGGAGCCGCTCGACCGCGACAGCCCGTGAAGGCCGCGCATTCCGACGGCCCTCCCGCCTGACCGGCGCCCCCTCTTGCGGCGGCGTCGTATCCTCGTCGCGGATTTGGCGGGAGACAAATCCGCGCGCGCCTGCCTGCCCCCCGGGCAGGCGCGCCAAGCGCGCCCGCCCAGTCAGGCGCGCGCGGATCACCAGCTGACGGTGCAACTCGGCCTCCTCGACCTCCGCGCTCACGCGCTGCGGCCGACGAACCGGCGTGGGGCACAGCCTCGCTATCGCCGCTTCGCGGTATCCCCTGGCCCGCCGATTTTCCCGAACGCCCGATCAGCCCTCGGCCGAAACGAGACGGCCGGGAAGGCAGACGGCCGGATCCGCCGCGCCGTAGCCGGCGGCGAAATCCGCCTCGCGCGTGGCGCGGCTGGCGGCCTCGAAGGGATCGAGGCGGCTCGGCATCTCCGGCGCGAAGCCGGCGCGCTCCGCCATGACGTTTCTCGCGATGCCGATCAGCTGGTCGTAGAAGCCCGGCGGAACCGCTCCGACGCTGTCGGCGGCCAGCGCCGCCCAGACGCCGGCAAGGCAATCCGCCTGGGCCGCGAGCGCCTCGTCGACCGCCGTCGCGCCGCGGGCGCCGTCCTCCCGCCGCCGCGTCTCGGCCTCGGCGAGGAGCCCCAGCTCGTCCTGGACATAGGAGGCCGAGATCATCGCGACCACCAGCGCCGCCCCGAGGTCGCCGCTCCGGCGGAGCCGCGCGTTGAGCGCCTCGAAGAAGGCCAGGTCGAACACCGCCTCGACGCTCCGCGGACAATAGAACGGCCCGGTCGCCTCCTGGCCGTCGGAACAGGGCGAGACCGTGGTTCCGGTGTAGAGGCGGACCTCGGGCGGCACGTAGTCCCGGCCGAACCGGCGCGCGAATTCGCGCTTCCAGACCGCCTGGATGTTCTCGAAGGCCGCGCTGACCTGGCGCGAGACGGCCTCGGCCCGGTCGGCGCTCAGCGTCCGGCTCGGCGCGTCGGGCGCGAGCGGCCCGGGGCCGGCGAGCATGCCCAGGACCGCGATCCCGGAGAGTAGCACCACCGCCAGCCCCAGCCCGGTGCCGATGCGGCGCAGCGTGCGGCCCGATGGACCCTGATCCTCTGTCGTCATCTCGGCCTTCGGCGGCGCGCGCCCCTCCCGATACGCGCAGAGCGATCGGCCTTGACGCGCGCGGCGGTCCGTGTTGCTTCGGCTCCGACTATTCCGCGCAGGTGTGAACAAAGTGCTACGCCGTCTCTACGACTGGACGATCTCCCTGGCGGCGAGCCGGCACGCGCTCTGGGCGCTGGCGGCGGTGAGCTTCGTGGAAAGCTCGGTCTTTCCCATCCCCCCCGACGTGCTCCTGATCCCGCTGATCCTCGCGCGGCCCCAGGACGCCTGGCGCATCGCCGGCATCTGCACCCTCGCCTCGGTGGCCGGGGGCGCCTTCGGCTATTTCATCGGCTGGGGCCTCTTCGAGCAGGTCGGCAAGCCGATCCTCGCCTTCTACGGCATGGACGCGAAATTCGACCGCTTCGCCGCGACCTACAACGACTGGGGCGCCTGGGCGGTGCTGGTCGCCGGGGTCACGCCCTTTCCCTACAAGGTCATCACCATCCTGTCGGGCGCCACGGGGCTGCATTTCGGCGTCTTCATGCTGGCGAGCGTCATCGCGCGCGGCCTGCGCTTCTTCGTGATCGCCGCGCTGCTCTGGCGCTTCGGCCCGCCGATTCGCGATTTCATCGAGGAGCGGCTCGGGCTGGTGTTCAGCCTCGGGCTCGCGGCACTGGTAGGAGGATTTCTGGTGATCGAGCTCGGCCGATGAACGCCATGCAGCGAATGGGCCTCGGGGCGGCGGTGGGCTCGGCCGCGCTGCTGCTCGGGGCGCTGGCCTTCCAGTATCTCGGCGGGCTCGCGCCCTGCCCCTTGTGCATCTGGCAGCGCTGGCCGCACGGGATCGCCATCGCGCTGGGGCTCTTGCTGCTGGCCTGGCCGGAGCGCGGGCTGACGCTGCTCGGGGCGCTGGCGATGCTGGCAGGCGCCGGGATCGGCCTCTATCACACCGGGATCGAGCGCGACTGGTGGCCGGGACCGGCGAGCTGCACCGCGCCCACGCCCGGCGACCTGCCCGCCGCCGACCTGCTCGACCAGATCCTCGCGACCCCGGTCGTGCTCTGCGACGAGGTCGCCTGGTCGATGCTCGGCCTGTCGATGGCGAGCTGGAACGCGCTCGCCTCGCTGGTGCTCGCCTGGCTCTGGTGGCGCGCCTATGCCTCCAGCTCGGCATCCCAGTAGAGGAAATCCATCCAGCTCTCGTGCAGGTGGTTCGGCGGGAACTTGCGCCCGGTGTTCTGCAGTTCCTCCGGCGTCGGGCGCATCGGCTTGCGCCGCAGGTGCATGCCCGCCTCCTTGAGCGTGCGCGCGCCCTTGCGCAGGTTGCAGGGCCCGCAGGAGGCCACGACATTGTCCCAGGTGGTGCGTCCGCCCTTGCAGCGTGGCAGCACGTGGTCGAAGGTCAGCCCGTCCCGCGCGCCGCAATACTGGCAGGTGAACTGGTCGCGCAGGAAGAGGTTGAAGCGGGTGAAGGCGGCGGTCCGCGCCGGGCGCACGTAATCCTTCAGCACCACCACCGAGGGGATGCGCCACTGGATCGAGGGGGAATGCACGACGGTGTCGTATTCCGCCAGCACCATCACCCGGTCTAGGAAAGCCGCCTTGATCGCCTCCTGCCAGGGCCAGAGCGACAGCGGCAGGTAGGAGAGCGGCCGGAAATCGGCATTGAGCACCAGCGCGGGATGGTCGCGCAATCCGCCCGACTGCCGGATGAAGCTGGGCATATGGGCGCCTTGCAGCATGCAAACTCCGTATCCCGCGGGCCGCTTCCGGCCGCGCCGGCATGGCGGCGCAGAGGCTCGGCCCAGGTCAGACTATATCTCGCCCGCGCCGCCAGACAAGCCCCTACATAGGGTTGCGGCCCGTATGCGATGCAGCCTAACCCCGCGGCATCACGGTTTCATGACGGCCGCCCCGCCGTCGCATCGAGCCGCCCGCGGATGAAGTCGAGCGCGAGGCCGAGCCCGTCGGGCGCGATGCCGTGGCCGACGCCCTTGGAGACATGGGTGCGGGTCTCGACCCCGGCCGCGGTGAGCGCGGCCGCCGCCTCGGAAAGGCTCGCGACCGGGACCATCGGATCCGCGTCGCCATGGACCAGCAGCACCGGCGGCCGGCTGACGATCTCGGCCCCCAGCCGCTCGGGATGCAGGAGCCGCCCGGAGAATCCTACGATGCCGGCAAAGGCCTCGGGCCGCCGCGGCGCGACCTGCAGCGCCATCATCGTGCCCTGGCTGAAGCCGAAGAGGATGGTGCGCTCGGGCGGCGTCTCGGCCGCGACCGCGTCGAGCCAGCCGTCGAGCAGGTCGAAGGAGCGCAGCGCCGCGGCGGTCGCCTCCGCCACGCCCGAGCCGTCCAGCCAGGGGATGGGGAACCACTGGTAGCCTGCGGGATTGTTGACGCAGGGCTCGGGCGCGTTCGGGGCGAGGAAGCGCGTGCCCGGCAGATGCGGCGCCAGCGGTTCGGCGAGCCCGATCAGGTCGTTGCCGTCCGCGCCATAGCCGTGCAGGAAGACGACGAGGCTGTCGGCCTTGCCGGAAGCCGCCGGGCGTTCCGGCCCGCTCAGGTTGCTCATGGGATGCCTCGCGCCTGACTCCGGCCGTTACTAGGGAAAATGCACCGCAGCGGCAAGCCGGCCGGACCGGGGGTCCGAGGTGGTCGCGCCTGGAGTCCATTCTTTCTACTTCGACCGCCCCGCCCCACGACGAGGGCAGCGCCCGCCTGGGGGCGGGGCGGGCG
>NZ_DAIUBO010000103.1:0-13148 GCF_036846665.1 Amaricoccus sp.
CGATGTAGAGCTCGGGGGCCACCACCTTGCCGGTCTGGCCGACCTGCCAGTCGTTGGGCGCGTAGCCCGAATCGACCGCCGCGCGGCTGGCGCCGACCGCGGCACCCAGCTTGTCGGCGAGCTTCTCGATGATGGCGAAAGTCTCCTCCGAGCCGACGCCGCGCCCGCCGGAGACGACGATGCGCGCCGAGGTGAGCTCCGGCCGGTCGCTCGCCTGTACCCGGTCCTCGACCCAGGCGGAGATGCCGGGATCGGCGGCGGCCGCGCCGGTCTCGACGGGGCAGGGCGCTTGGGATCCGGCGGCTTCGAAGCTCGCGCCGCGCACGGTGACGATCTTGGTGGCGTCGCGCGACTGCACCGTCTGGATGGCGTTGCCGGCGTAGATCGGCCGCTCGAAGGTGTCCGGGGAGACCACGCCGGTGATGTCGGAGATCACCATCACGTCCATCAGCGCCGCGAGGCGCGGGGCGACGTTCTTGCCGGTGGTGGTGGCGGGAAAGGCGATGTGCTCGTAGCCATCGGCCAGGCCGTGCACCAGCTCGGTCAGGGGCTCGGCGAGGCGATGGGCATAGGCGTCGCCCTCCACATGGATCACCTTGGCGACGCCGTCGATCGCGGCGCCCGCCGCCGCCACCGCGGCGCAATCCTTGCCGGCGACGAGAAGGTGGATGTCGCCGCCCATGGTCTTGGCCGCGGTCACCGTCTTGGCGGTGGCGTCGTTCAGGGCCGCATTGTCGTGCTTGGCGAGGATGAGGACGGCCATCAGAGCACTCCCGCTTCGGTCTTGAGCTTCTCGACGAGTTCGGCGACCGAAGCAACCCGGACGCCCGCCTTGCGGGTCTCCGGCTCCACGGTCTTCAGCACCTTGAGCCGCGGGCTCGCGTCGACCCCGAAATCGGCCGGGGTCTTCTCGTCCAGCGGCTTCTTCTTGGCCTTCATGATGTTGGGCAGGCTCGCGTAGCGCGGCTCGTTCAGCCGCAGATCCACGGTGACGACGGCGGGCAGCGCGACATCGATCACCTGCAGCCCGCCATCCACCTCGCGGGTGACCTTGGCCGTGCCCTCGGCGATCTCCAGCTTCGAGGCGAAGGTCGCCTGCGGCCAGCCGAGCAGCGCCGCGAGCATCTGGCCGGTGGCGTTCATGTCGTTGTCGATCGCCTGCTTGCCGGCGATCACCAGCCCGGGCGCCTCGGCGTCGATCACCGCCTTGAGGATCTTGGCGACCGCCAGCGGCTCGATATCCTCGTTGACGTTCTCCGTTGCCACGACGAGGATCGCCCGGTCGGCCCCCATGGCGAGCGCGGTCCGCAGCGTCTCCTGGGCCTGCTTCACCCCGATCGACACCGCGACGATCTCTGAGGCCACGCCCTTTTCCTTGAGCCGGATCGCCTCCTCGACGGCGATCTCGTCGAAGGGGTTCATGCTCATCTTGACATTGGCGAGCTCGACGCCGCTCCCGTCCGCCTTGACCCGGACCTTCACGTTGTAGTCGATGACGCGTTTGACGGGGACGAGGATCTTCATGACGCTTCCCTTGTGTCGCTCCTGCGGTCCGTGGCCGGACCGCCCCTTCCTGCCCCGGGCCGCGGCGGCGCGGGCGGCGGAAAGCGACGCTTTACCCCGCGCGATTCCGCATCGGCTGGATACGGTCGCATGATGTTCTGCGCAACAGGAACTTCACGAAGCGAGGGCAGGCGGCGCCGGACTGTCGCCCGGCGCCGGCTTCTTGGCTCAAAAGATGAAGTCGGTGGCGTCGAGTTCGCCGACAGTCGTGCCGAGCATGATGATCGTGCCTTCGTCAGACACCACCTTCACGTTCGGACCAAACTGGCCGATCAAGAAGTCGTCGAAGGAATCGATGCTTGCGAGCGCGGTCACATCGATCCGGTCGAGCCCGTTCTCGAAGTCGGTGATCGTCGTCTGCTCGGCGGTGAACACGAACACGTCGTTGCCTTCGTTGCCGGTCACGATGTTGATGCCGGTCAGGCCGATCAGGCGGTCGTTGCCGGCGCCGCCGACCAGGCGGTCGTTGCCGAAGCCGCCGTTCAGCGTGTCGTTGCCGTCCTCGCCGTAGAGGCTGTCGTTGTCGGATTCGCCGGCGAGGATGTCGTCGCCGGCGCCGCCGTACATGATGTCGTCCTTGGAGCTGCCGCTCAGGCGGTCGTTGCCCTCGCCGCCGTACATCCGGTCGGCACCGCTGCCGCCGCTCAGGACATCGTCGCCGAGCCCGCCGGTGAGCGTGTCGTCGCCGCGGTTGCCCCGGATCGTGTCGTTGCCCTCGCCGCCGTCGATCGTGTCGTTGCCCTCGCCGCCGCCGATACTGTCGTCGCCGCTGCCGGTGACGATCGTGTCGTTGCCGCTACCGCCGTCGACGATGTTGTTGCCGCCCTCGTCGGTGATCACGTCGTTGCCGCCGTCGCCGTAGATCGTGTCGTTGCCGAGCCCGCCGACCATGCGGTCCCCGCCGTCGCCGCCGAACATCCGGTCGTTGCCGTCCTGGCCGTACATCCGGTCGTCGCCGATGCCGCCCAGCATGCGGTCGTTGCCGGTGCCGCCGTAGAGCAGGTCGTCGCCGCCGTCCCCATAGACGCGGTCGTTGCCGTCGCCGCCGTCGATCCGGTCGTTGCCGTCGTAGCCGATGATCTGGTCGTTGCCGCTCAGGCCGAAGACGCGGTCGTTGCCGGTGCCGCCGTTGACCCGGTCGTCGCCGTTACCTGCGTTGATGGTATCGTTGCCGGTGCCGCCGGAGATGCGGTCGTCGCCGTCGTAGCCGTAGATCGTGTCGGCGCCGCCATAGCCGTAGATGATGTCCGCGAGGCTGGTGCCGCGCAGCACATTGTTCAGATCGTTGCCTTTTATCAGTGCCATTTCCAGCTCCTGTAGTTCATTCGTTCGGTGAAAGGGATTTCGAGTGCACGCGGTTCTGCCTGCACTTCGTCGAGCTCAAGTTCGGTTGGACTAGGACGCGACCTCCATGCTTGGCCGCGTCATGCCGCCGCCGCCCGGCCTGAAAGCTCGACCAGGATCGCGGAATAGACCAGGGCGGTCGCGACGAGAACGAAGACGTGCCACACGGTGTTGTGATGTGGCAGCCGCTCCCAGAGCAGGAACACCAGGCCGATCGAATAGAGCGTCCCGCCCAGGAGGATCAGGGCGAGGCCGGCCGGGCTCAGCCCCGCGATCAGCGGCCCGCCGAAGAGCATACCGGCCCATCCGATCACGAGATAGAGCACGAAGCTCGGGCGCTTCCATCGCGCCGGGCCGAAGAGGATCATCGATGCGCCGGTCAGCGACGCCCCCCAGATCCCGGCCAGGAACGGCCCGGCATGGGTTCCGGTCAGCACCGCGAAGGGCGTGTAGGTTCCGGCGATCTTCATGTAGATCGCCGATTGGTCGAGCCTCCGGAGCAGATCCCCCCAGCCCGGCCGGGTCACCGTGTTGTATATGGCCGAGCAGGCGAGCATCCCCACGAGGCTGATCGCATAGACCGTCGTGGCGGTCACGGTGCCGAAATCGCCGAACCACAGGCAGGCCAGCACCACGAGCACCGGGGCCGCGATCAGCGCCGAGGCGAGGCCGGCGACGTGAACCATGGCGTCCGAGACCCGCTCGGTGCGCGTATAGACCATGGGTTCACGCTTCGGCAACATCGCCAGGACCACTCCGACAACTCCACACAAGTAATCCAGAACCAATCATACGCCAGCCGCGGCATCCCCGGGAAGCCGTTTAGTTACGCAATGGTTACCGTCTTCGGCGGTCGTCCGCCGGTTCAGCGGTTGGCGCCGGGCACCCAGAGCACGTCCGCCGCGCCGCCGTCATTGGCCAGCCGGCTCGCCACGAAGAGCCAGTCGGAGAGGCGGTTGAGGTATCGCACCGCCTCCGCATTGACGGCCTCCAGCGTCGCGAGCTCGACCACCAGCCGCTCGGCGCGCCGGCAGACCGTGCGGCAGAGATGCAGATGCGCCGCCAGCGCCGAGCCGCCGGGCAGCACGAAGCTGCGCAGCGGCTTCAGCCCGGCGTTCATCGCGTCGATCTCGGTCTCGAGGCGCGTGACCTGCGCGGCGACGACGCGCAGGCGCGGATGGGGCGCGGCCGCGTCGTTCTCCATATCCGGCGTGCAGAGATCGGCGCCGAGATCGAAGAGGTCGTTCTGGATGCGCGCGAGCCCGGCTCCGAGATCCGCGTCCGCATGGAGCCGCGCGATCCCGAGCGTGGCATTGACCTCGTCCACGGTGCCATAGGCGCCGACGCGGAGCGAATGCTTGGCGACGCGGACGCCGTTGCCCAGCGCGGTATCGCCCGAGTCGCCGGTCCGGGTATAGATGCGGTTCAGCACGACCATGGGCTCAGCCTCGGCGCGAGAAATAGACGAAGACCACGATCAGGATCACCGCGATGAACTGCAAGAGAATGCGTAGCCGCATGATCTTGTTGGCATATTTGCGGTTGAACTCCCCGCCGCGGGCGAATGTCGCGACCCCGAAGACCAAAACCGCAAGCACCGCGAGACAGGCGATCCCCGCAAGGATGAAAAGCGGATCCCTTGTCAACATCCCGTTTCCCGAGCCTCCGGACGAGACCTAGCCGAATTGCGCGCGGATGCAAGGCCGTCCGGCCGGGCTGCCGGGGAGCCCCGAACGACGCGATGGCCCCGAGCGCGGGCGGGCGCGGTTAACCCATCCGCGACACGGCGGTTTGCCGGAGCCCGGAACCGGTGCAGACTGCGCCCGGCGAGCGCCCGCGTCCCGGGGCGTCCCGCCTTCCGTCCGGGGGATGTGGAATGAGCCTGCCTGCGACCTGCCGCCTCGCCCTTCTGGCCTTCGCCGCGACATGTTCCGCGACGGCGGGCGGCGCGGAGACGGTGCTCTCGGGACGCTCGGCGCAGGCGCTGCGCTGCGCCGCCTATATCGGCATGGCCGGCCAGTACGGCTATGCCGGCGGCGTGCTCTCCGCCTCGGACATGACGATGATGACCCGCTGGTCGGCGCAGGTGCTCGAGATCTGGGTGCCGCTGGCGCCGCAGCGGCGCCTCGACGCCTATCGGGCGGTGCTGCGCGAGATGGGCTCCCAGGGCAGCAGCTACGAGCTGATCGACCGCTACGCCGATTGGTGCGTCGCCGAATTCACCCCGCACGGCTCCTGACGGAACGGCGGATCCCGCCGCCGGCGCCACCACGGTCACCACCGGCGCAGGACCGCATCGAGAAGCCGGGTCGGCAGCCCGCGCCGCAATCCGCCGGCGATGCGGGCGGGCAGGGTGACGCGGTAGCGCGGCCGCGGATTTCGCGCCTCGAGCGCATGGATCAGCCTGTCCGTGACTGCCGAGGGCGGCAGCTCGAAGCGGTCCCGCGCCTTGTCGGGCGCATAGAGCCGCCGGTGCATGGCACCGGCGTAGAAATCCCGGTGCACGGAACCATCCCGGTCGATGTGGCGCTCGAAATGGGGAATCGCGTTGCGGCGGAAATTCGTCCTGATCGGGCCGGGCTCGATCAGGCTGACCTGGATGCCGGTTCCCGCCAGCTCCAGCCGAAGCGTGTCGGTGATGCCTTCGAGCGCGAACTTGCTCGCCACATAGGCGCCGCGCCAGCGCGCGGCGACGAAGCCGAGCACCGAGGAATTCATCACGATCCGCCCCGTGCCCCGCGCCCGCATCGCGGGGATGAGCCGGTTGGTCAGGTCGATCTGGCCGAAGAGGTTGGTCTCGAAGATCTCGCGCAGCGCGGCGCGCGGCAGATCCTCCACCGCGCCGGGGCAGGCGAAGGCGCCGTTGTTGAAGACCGCGTCGATGCCACCCCGGGTCAGATCGAGGGCCTCCCGCACGGCCCCGGCGATGCTCGCCTCGGAGGCGAGGTCGAGCGGAAGGCTCTCGAGGCCCCTCTCGCGCAGCCATGAGCAATCTTCCGCCTGCCTGCAAGTTGCCAGCACGCGCCAGCCGCGCATATGCAAGGTTAGCGCTGCGTCCTGTCCGATGCCGGAGGAGCAACCGGTGATGAGAATGCACTTGCCTGTCATGCCTGCGCGCTACCCGGCCGGCGCGCCCGCGTAAAGCGGAGAGATGCCGTGGAGCGAACCCGAAGCGAACGTGACCGTTTCGTCATGCGGATCGACCGTCGGATGCGGTGGAACCACCGCTGCGCGCGGCTCGGCCGCCTGCTCGGCGCGACGGGCGGGCTCCAGGCCGCGGTCTATGACGCGACCTTCCGCAGCGACGCGGAGGCGGTGAGCTATTTCTACGCGCTCACGAACGATCATCTCCCGGATCTCGACCACCCCACCTGGCTGAACGAGAAGATCCGCTGGCAGTTCCTGCACCACCGCAACCCGCTGATGAGCCTCGCCGCCGACAAGATCGCGGTGCGGGACTATCTCGCGCACAAGCAGGCGCGGATCGAGGCGCCCGCGATGATCGCGACCGGCGCGGCGCCCGACGACCTGCTCGCCGTCGACCTGCCTGCGCGCTTCGTGCTCAAGACCGCCCATGGCAGCGGCCAGATCCGGATCGTCGACGGCACCGCGCCGGTCAAGCGGCCGGAGCTCATGCGCCAGCTCGGCGCCTGGGCGGAATTCGACCAGTGGCGCCATACCGGCGAGCTGCATTATCGCGACGTGCCGCACCGCTGGCTCGTGGAGGAATACGTGCCGGCGATCCGCGAGAAGCTGGAATTCAAGGTCTTCTGCTTTCACGGCGAACCGGCCTTCATCTCGGTCATTACCGATCGCGACGGCGATGCCTATTCCCGGGTCAACTTCGACACCGACTGGCGGCGCGTGCATTTCGGCAGCCGCGGCCGCGCCCATGACCCCCGGCCGGTCCCACGGCCCGCCGATCTCGACCGCGTGCTGGCGCTCGCGCGGCTCCTTTCGGAGGATTTCCTGCATGTCCGGGTGGATTTCCTGAAGTTCGACGGAAGGCTGGTCTTCTCCGAGCTCACCTTCGCCAGCCTCGCGGCGCGCATCCCCCTCGAGCCGGTCGAAATGAACGCGGAACTGGGCGCGAAGATCGATCTCGGCCGGGCGGCGGATGCGCTCGCCAACGGCCGGCGGGTCGCGGCGGGACTCGGCTGGCCGCGCATGGCCGAAGCGGCGCAACGGGCCGCCTGACCGCCGCCGGTGTTTCGGGTCCGGGGAATCGGTCCCGGCCGGAAGAGTGTTGCCGAATGGTTTCGCGAGGCTCACGATTCCTCCATAAGCGGAAATCCGCTCAGTGCCTTGCGTCCCTTTGTTAACATTAGGGGTTCTGCCGGGAGGTGAGCTACCTTGCTCGCAATACAACAAGAGTGTGGCCGCGCCGGGCCCGTCCCGGCGGAGGCTGCACCAATCGAGGCAGGAAAATAGAGGGGTAGAGATGCCTAGATTCGATCAGGATCGGGAGCGATTCGTCAGCCGAATAGACCGCCGGCGCCGATGGGCGCATCGCCGATACTGGCTGGAAAGCAAGATGCGCCAGCCGGCGAGGGGGATCCAGGCCGCCGTCTACGACGCGTCCTTCCGGTCCGACGCGGAAGCGGTCGCCTATTTCTACGCGGTCGCCAACGACCACATGCCGGATTTCATCGAGCCGGTCTGGATCAACGAGAAGATCCGCTGGCAATTCCTGCGCCACCGCAATCCCCTGATGAGCCTCGCCGCCGACAAGATCGCGGTGCGCGACTACGTGCGGTGGAAGGGATCGGAGATCGAGCCTCCCGAGCTGATCGCCACCGGCAGCACGCCGGCCGATCTCGACGACGTGGAGTTTCCCGAGCAGTTCGTGATGAAATCCACCTACGGCAGCGGGCAGAATTACATCCACGAAGGCTGGAACGGCCCCGACCGTGACCGTCTCGTCGCGGTGCTCGAGGCCTGGAACAACTGGGACCAGTGGCGGCGCACGGGCGAGTTGCACTATCGCAGCGTGCCGAAGCGCTGGCTGATCGAGGAACTGATCACGGCCCGGCGCGAGAGCCTGGAGTTCAAGTTCGCCTGCATGCACGGCGAGCCGGTCTATGTCACCGTCATCGGCGCCCGGAACGGCACGCGCTACGAGCGCGCGGTCTACGACCTCGACTGGCGGCGTCTCGACCTCGTCGCCGAGGGCGGCGGGGCCGTCGAGATGGGGCCGGTGCCGCGCCCGGCGGATTTCGAGTCGATGGTGACCGAGGCCCGGCGGCTCTCGGAGGACTTCATGCATGTCCGGGTGGATTTCCTGAAGTTCGACGACCGGCTGGTCTTCTCGGAACTGACCTTCGCCAGCCTCGCGGCCTGCCATCCCTTCCGCCCGATCGCATACAACCGGGAGTTGGGGACACTGATCAATCTCGACCGTGCCACGGAATATCTGGCGCGCGGCCGCAGGATCGCCAACCAGCTGGGATGGAAGGCCGCCGCCGCCTGACCGCCCCATCCCGATCGCGGGCGCGCGCAGCTACTCCCCGCGCGCCCGACGTCTCGACGCTGGACGGCGGTTGAGCGCCGCGCTACACCATATCTATGGCCGACACGACCGACAACGCCGACATGCCCGATGGCACGGTGACCGCCGAGCCGCTCGCCCGGGCGCTGGGCGAGCGCTATCTCACCTACGCGCTCTCCACCATCATGCACCGCGCGCTGCCCGACGCCCGCGACGGGCTGAAGCCGGTGCATCGCCGCATTCTCTATGCCATGCGGGGCCTGCGGCTCGACCCGGGTTCCGCCTTCCGGAAATGCGCCAAGATCGTCGGCGAGGTGATGGGCAATTATCACCCGCATGGCGATCAGGCGATCTATGATGCGCTCGCCCGCCTCGCGCAGGATTTCAACGTGCGCTACCCGCTGGTCGACGGCCAGGGCAACTTCGGCAACATCGACGGCGACAACCCGGCCGCCCAGCGCTACACCGAGGCGCGGCTGACCGCCGCCGCCGCGGCGCTGCTCGAAGGGCTGACCGAGGACGCGGTCGATTTCCGCGACAACTACGACGGCTCCGAACGCGAGCCGGTGGTGCTGCCGGCGGCCTTCCCCAACCTGCTCGCCAACGGCTCGAGCGGCATCGCTGTCGGCATGGCGACCAACATCCCGCCGCACAACATCGATGAACTGGTGGGCGCCTGCCTGCATCTGATCAAGGCGCCGAACGCGCGCGACGAGACGCTGATGGACTTCGTCCAGGGCCCGGATTTTCCCACCGGCGGCATCATCGTCGAGCCGCGGGCGGCGATCAAGGAGGCCTACCGTACCGGCAAGGGCGGCTTCCGGCTGCGCGCGCGCTGGGCGGTGGAGGATCTCGGACGCGGCACCTGGCAGGTCGTCGTCACCGAGATCCCCTACCAGGTGCAGAAGGGCAAGCTGATCGAGCGCATCGCCGAGATCATCAACGCCAAGAAGGTGCCGCTGCTCGCCGACGTGCGCGACGAGAGCGCCGAGGACCTGCGCATCGTGCTGGAGCCGCGGGCGCGCACCGTCGACCCGGCACTGATGATGGAGATGCTCTTCAAGTCGAGCGACCTCGAGACCCGCTTCGCGATGAACATGAACGTGCTCATCGACGGGCGCACGCCGCAGGTCTCCACGCTGAAGGAGGTGCTGCGCGCCTTCCTCGACCACCGGCGCGAGGTGCTGCTGCGGCGGTCGCGGTTCCGACTGGAGAAGATCGACGCGCGGCTGGAGGTGCTGGGCGGCCTGCTCGTCGCCTATCTCAACCTCGACCGGGTGATCGCGATCATCCGCTACGAGGACGAGCCAAAAACGGTGCTGATGGCGGAATTCTCGCTGACGGAGGTGCAGGCCGAGGCCATCCTGAACATGCGGCTCAGGAACCTGCGCAAGCTCGAGGAGATGGAGATCCGCGCCGAGCGCGACGCGCTGATCGCCGAGCGCGCCGATCTTGCGAAGCTTCTCGACTCCGAGGACCTGCAATGGAGCCGGATCGCCCAGGAACTGCGCGAGGTCCGCAAGGCCTTCGGCAAGGACTCTCCCGGCGGCGCGCGACGCACGGATTTCGCCGACGCGCCCGAGGTCGAGGAGGTCGCCTACGAGGCGATGATCGAGCGCGAGCCGATCACCGTCGTCTGCTCGGCGATGGGCTGGATTCGGGCGATGAAGGGGCATGTGGACCCAGGCGCCGAGTTGAAGTTCAAGGACGGCGACGGGCCGGCCTTCTTCCTGCACGCGGAGACCACCGACAAGCTGCTGCTCTTCGCATCCAACGGGCGCATGTACACGCTGAGCGCGACCCAGCTTCCCGGCGGCCGCGGCATGGGCGAGCCGGTGCGGCTGATGGTCGACCTGCCGAACGAGGCGCAGGTGCTGACGCTCTTCGTGCATGTGCCGGGCGGAAGGCTGCTGGTCGCCTCGGAGGCGGGCGACGGCTTCGTGCTGCCCGAGGACGAGGCGGTGGCGCAGACCCGCGCCGGCAAGCAGGTGCTCAACCTCAAGGAGGGCGTGCGCGCGGTGGTCTGCCGTCCGGTGAGCGGTGACCATGTGGCGGTGGTGGGCAACAACCGCAAGCTCCTGGTCTTCCCGCGCGCCGAGTTGCCGGAGATGGGCCGCGGCAAGGGCGTGCGGCTCCAGCGCTACAAGGACCGCGACGGGGCGCTGACCGACGCCATCACCTTCGACCTGCGCGACGGGCTGAGCTGGAAGGATCCCGCCGGCCGGACCCGCACCGTCACCGACCTTTCCGACTGGACCGGCGCGCGGGCGAGCGCCGGCCGCATGGCCCCCCGCGGCTTCCCCCAGAGCAACCGCTTCGAGTGACCGCCCGACCGACGTCCCGGCCCGATCGGGCTGGAGGCCATCGGCTCGCCCCGAATGGCCGCCGATCTCACCCGATCGACGCCGCCAGATCGCTCGCCGAAACGCCCTCGCGCAGGTCCCGCAGCCGGAGATAGACCATCGCCGAGAAGGCCGCCGCGACGAGATAGCCGAGGGCGGAGAGTGCTACCTGCGCGGCAAGGCCCGTCAGCGGGCCGAATTCGGCGGACAGAACCCCGATCGGGATGCCGACCGCCAGCAGCAGCGCGAAGCCGATCGCCAGGAGCCCGACCAGCGGCCAGCGGTAGCCGCGGGTCAGCACCTCGGCCCGTTCGATCCCCCGCCAGCCGGCATCCTCGAAGACCGTCGTCGCGCAATAGGGCAGGTAGCGCGCCGCGGCATAGAGGCCCGGGATCACCAGAAAGACGATCCCGATGCCGATTGCGATCGAGACCGCGAGGGTGAAGACCAGGAGCGGCAGGAACTGCCGCACCGCCTGCCGGAGATATTGCCCGGTGGAATGGCGCCGCCCGATCGCCACGTCGATCGCCACGAGGCAGAGAAAGCCGGTGAGCAGCGTACCGAGCAGGAGATCGGCCAAAGCCGCCCAGAGCAGGCCCGGCCCCAGCGCGGGCACCGGATCGGCGGGCGCGAGGCCCTCGGCAGCGAGGGCCGAGACGAGCGAAACCCCGAGGGCGGCGGGAAACATCCGCCCGAAGCCGTCGCCCGCCAGCCGGAGCGTGGCCGAGATCAGACTGCCGATGCCGAGGCCCCCCGGCGCGTCCCCGCTCACCCGAAGGCCTGCGGCTGCACTTCGCGCGCCATGTGGTCGAGCACCCCGTTGACGAATTTCGCCTCCTTGCCCTCCGGGTAGAAGGCCTTGGCCACGTCCACGTATTCGTTGATCGTGACCTTGGGCGGGGTGTCGGTGGCGACCAGCTCCGCGCCGGCCGCGCGAAAGACCGCGCGCAGGGTCGGGTCGATCCGGTCGATCGGCCAGCGCGCCTCCAGCGCCCGGTCGACCGTCTGGTCGATGCGCGCCTGATTTGTCACCGCGGCGGCGAGCAGCGCGCGGAAATGCGGCAGGTCGGGCTCGGCGAAGGTCGCACCGTCGATCTCGGCGCCGACCCGGTGCGTCTCGAACTCGCCGAGCACCGTCTCGAGCCCGGTATCCGCGGCCTCCATCTGGAAGAGCGCCTGCACCGCGTAGAACCGCGCCGCCGACCGCATGCGCCGCGCCTGGGCCGCCGTCGGCCGTGCCCTGGATGCACCCGCCATTCAGGCGATCTCGCTGCCGTCGCCGCCGGCGACGCGGAAGCTGCCCTCGGGCAGGGGTTTCGGGGCGAACGCGAAGCGCCGGGCCAGTGCGATCAGATGCAGGCAGGCCTCCGCCGCGCCGCCGCCCTTGTCCTGCCCGCCGGGCTCGGCGCGCACCGCCGCCTGCGCCGGGGTCTCGACCGTGAGGATGCCGTTGCCGATGCAGAGCCCGCGCAGCCCGAGCAGGGTGAGCCCGCGCGAGCTGTCGTTGCAGACCGTCTCGTAATGGGTCGTCTCGCCGCGGATCACGCAGCCGAGCGCGACATAGCCGTCGAATTCGCCCGACCGCGCGGCCAGCGCGATGGCGGTCGGGATCTCCAGCGCCCCGGGAACCTCGACGATCTCATGCGCCACCTCGGCCCGCGCCAGCGCCGCCGCGGCACCGCTGACCAGCGCATCGGCGATCGCGCGATAGAAAGGCGCCACGACCAGGAGCACCCGGGTCGGGCGGGTGAAGCGCGGGGCCGGCAGCGAGCGGGTTTCGTCGCGACGTGCCATCTCAGCCCCCCGCCGCCGGGATCGGGCGGGTGCCGAGGATCGCCAGGCCGTAGCCTTCGAGGCCGACGACCTTGGGGCTCGGCGAATTGGAGAGCAGCACGAGATCGTGGAGCCCGAGCGCGTTGAGGATCTGCGCGCCGACCCCGTATTGCCGCAGCTTGTTGGGGCTGACGTGATCGCCGGCATCGAGCTTCATCGACATGTCGCGCAACAGCACCACGACCCCCCGGCCCTCGGCGGCGATGGCGAGCATCGCGTCGCGCAGCTGGTGGCTGCGGCCGGCATGGAGGCCGAGCATGTCCTCGAAGGGATTGGCCGCATGCATGCGCACCAGCACCGGCTCGGCGGAGGTGATGTCGCCCTTGGTCAGCACGATATGCTCCGCCCCCGCGGTCACGTCGGCGAAGACCCGCATCTGCCAGGCGCCGCCGTATTCGGAGGTCACCGCACGCACCTCCGTCTCGCGCACCAGGTTGTCGTGGCGGCGGCGATAGGCGATGAGATCGGAGATCGTGCCGATCTTCAGCCCGTGGCGCTGGGCGAAGGCGACGAGATCGGGCAGCCGTGCCATGGAGCCGTCCTCGTTCATGATCTCGCAGATCACGCCCGAGGGATTG
>NZ_DAIUBO010000104.1:0-13087 GCF_036846665.1 Amaricoccus sp.
TGGCACGTTCGGGCGGAAATGCGTCGGCGGCTGCGCAGGCCCTCGGAATCAGCCGTGCGGCCCTGTACCGAAAACTGAACCGCCTCGGGCTCTCATAGGCGCCCTCGGCGGCTTCCTGAGCCTCCAACCGGCGGTCACATGGGCTGGGTGCGCCGATCTGTCTCAATTCTGAGACACCGGGCGCTGGTTGTGGTGGCCCCCGGGGCTGACAGAAGATTCCTCTCGCGCAATTTTGTTGCGCAGCGCCGCATCCCGCGGCGCTCCCGAACCGGGAGGGAGCCATGAACAGGATCGAATTCTTTCGGACCGCCACGGCGCCGTTCACCGCGCACTACGGCAATTTCATCGGCGGCAGGTGGGTCGAGCCCACTGTCGAGACGCGCAGGTAAAGGACGGCGCGCAGGGGCACGGTCTTGGCGATGGCTCCTTCTCAATTATGGCTCGGCCGCAACCATCGGGCCGCATGACTGCGCTCAGGCCGCTTTCCCCAATGGACGCGCGCGCTCGACCCGCTCGCGCTCCTTGGGCGTGTTCATCACCTCCCAAAGATCGTTGCGCCGCTGCACGTTGAGCCAGAAGTCCGGGCTGTTGCCGAACACACGGGCGAGGATCAGCGCTGTCGCCGCCGTCACGTTCCTGCGATTGCCGCACAGCTCGTTGACGTGCTTGCGCTGGACGCCCATCGCCTCGGCGAGCGCGCCCTGTGTCAGCCCCATCGGCTGCATGAACTCTTCGGTCAGTATCTCGCCGACAGTCGCCGGCTTGCGCTTGGTGGTCAGCATCTTTGCCTCGCTTTCATCGGTAGCTGTGATCGTCCAGATAGATTCCGTTCGCCTCGCCGCGCCCGCCATCCCAGCGGAAGATCAACCGCCATTGCAGGTTGACGCGGATGAAATGGAAACCTGCGAGGTTGCCGCGCAGCTTCTCGAAGTGATTGCTGGGTGGCACGCGCAGGTCCTGATCGGTCACGGCGTCGTCAATCATCTGGAGCTTGCGGAACAGGCGGGCTTCCAGATCGGAAGGGATGTTGCGGGAACGGACATCATCCACAAATAAGGTCCGCAGCCAGTCGTCCCGAAAGCCTACGATCACAGCTTCACTCCAATAGTGAGCATATGTACCACTCTATAACTCATACTGCAATGGGAAACCGGGTTCAGCCGCCGGAGCCGAACAGGTCGTCGAACAGATCGCCGAACCACCGCTCGAACACCTTGATCTCGGCTTCCGTGACGGGGACATCCTCACCTTCGCCGCCAAGCGCTTCCGGGGCGAATGGCTGATCGTCGTCTCCAACCTCCCGACCCGGCGGGCGCTCCACGCTCGGCTGTGAGGATCAGCGTCGACCGTGTCGAGACCACGGGGCAACCTCTACCTCCTCGACGCCGGTTCCGTGCAGTTCTGACGACGTGTATAATGATTCCAAACTGACCCACTACCCGAACGCATCGCCCTCGCGGCGCCCGACGCCACGCCGCTTGGCACCGTCGCGAGCGCGACCTATCTCGGCAGCCGCATGGAATACGTGGTGACGACCGGCTTCGGCGAGTTGCTGGTTTCCGCGCCGGTCACGGTGCAGTTGCTGGCGCCGGGGCGTCTTCTCCAACGCCGCGATCTATTGTGAGCAGGCTCCGATCTGGTCGAGATAGGTCCGTCCGGTAGCGCGCACCATCGACGGTAGCCCTCCCACCCCCTATAGTGCGACGTCGCACAGGCTTCCATGGCCGCAGTGCAGGCCGACCGCTGCGCCAGGAATGGCAGAAGCTGGGCGCGCGACAGCTTCTTGCGGAAGACGACCGAGCCTTCGGCCGCGGCGCCATGTGCCTGGAACACGCGCTTTGCCAGATCAACGCCGGTTCCGGTAGCTTTCTTCATTGGATGCCCTCTCCTTCCTGGGTGATTGGAACATCACCGCTGTGGCACACTGCGATGCCGTCGGGTTGGGGGCATCCACTCCATCACATCCTAGTGCGACCGCCTGCGGTTCGGGGGAGAAAGCGCGATCGCGGCGACCCTGCGCGGCCTTGCCGAGCCTCCGCGGTTCGTCCCATAGTGGCGCATTCTCCATCTGCGGGGGTAGCGGACGCGCCATGGCCTTCAAGGAAACCGAGTATCATCCCTATGATTTCGCCAACCGCCGGCACATCGGGCCGAGCCCGAAGGAGATCGCGGAGATGCTCGCGGTCGTCGGCGCCGCCGACCTCGACGCGCTGATCGACGCGACGGTGCCCTCGGCGATCCGGCAGAAGGAGCCGCTCGACTGGGGACGCGCGCTGAGCGAGCAGGCGGTGCTGGTGCAGATGCGCGAGATCGCGCAGAAGAACCGGGTGCTGACCAGCCTGATCGGGCAGGGCTACCACGGCACGGTGACGCCGCCGGTGATCCAGCGCAACATCCTGGAGAACCCGGCCTGGTACACGGCCTATACCCCCTACCAGCCGGAGATCAGCCAGGGCCGGCTTGAGGCGCTCCTGAACTACCAGACCATGGTCTGCGACCTGACCGGGCTCGACGTGGCCAATGCGAGCCTGCTCGACGAGGCTACCGCCGCTGCCGAGGCGATGGCGCTGGCGCAGCGCGCGGCGAAGTCCAAGGCGAGGGCCTTCTTCGTCGATCGCCATTGCCACCCGCAGACCATCGCGGTGATCGGGACCCGGGCCGAGCCGTTCGGCTGGGAGGTGATCGTCGGCGATCCCTTCACGGATCTCGACCCGAAGGCGGTCTTCGGGGCGATCTTCCAGTATCCCTGCACCTATGGCCATGTGCACGATTTCACCGGTCCGATCGAGGCGCTGCACGGCGCCGGCGCGCTCGCCTGCATGGCCGCCGACCCGCTGGCGCTGGCGCTGCTGAAGCCGCCGGGCGAGATGGGCGCGGATATCGCGGTGGGCTCGACCCAGCGCTTCGGGGTGCCGCTGGGCTACGGCGGGCCCCATGCGGCCTATATGGCGGTGAGGGATCCGCTGAAGCGGTCCATGCCGGGCCGCATCGTCGGCGTCTCGGTGGATGCGCGGGGCAATCGCGCCTACCGGCTCAGCCTGCAGACCCGCGAGCAGCACATCCGGCGCGAGAAGGCCACCTCGAACGTCTGCACCGCGCAGGCGCTGCTGGCGGTCATGGCCTCGATGTACGCGGTCTTTCACGGGCCCGAGGGGCTCCGGGCGATCGCGCAGCGGGTGCACCGCAAGACGGTGCGGCTGGCAAAAGGGCTGGAGACGCTCGGTTTCAGCGTCGGGCCGGCGGCGTTCTTCGACACGATCACCGTGGAGGTCGGCGCGCTCCAGGGGGTGATCCTGCGCGCCGCGGAGGCGGAGGGCGTGAACCTGCGGCCGGTCGGCAGCGACCGGATCGGGATCACGCTCGACGAGCGGACGCGGCGGTTGCACGCCCAGGCGGTCTGGCGCGCCTTCGGCGGCGACGGGCTGGACCTGAAGCTCGACCACGGCCACCGGCTGCCGGAGGGGCTGGTGCGCACCAGCGCCTATCTGACGCATCCGATCTTCCACATGAACCGGTCCGAGGCGGAGATGACGCGCTACATGCGCCGGCTCGCCGACCGGGACCTGGCGCTCGACCGGGCGATGATCCCGCTGGGATCCTGCACCATGAAGCTGAACGCCACCGTGGAGATGATGCCGATCTCCTGGCCGGAATTCGCCGACATCCATCCGCTCGCGCCGGCGGAGCAGACCAAGGGCTATGCCGAGATGATCGCCGATCTCTCCGACAAGCTCTGCGCGATCACCGGCTACGACGCGATCTCGATGATGCCGAATTCCGGCGCCCAGGGCGAATATGCCGGGCTCCTGACGATCCGGGCTTATCACGCCAGCCGGGGCGAGGCGGATCGCGACGTCTGCCTGATCCCGACCTCGGCCCATGGCACCAATCCCGCGAGCGCGCAGATGGCGGGGCTGAAGGTGGTGGTGGTCGCCGCGGCGGAGAACGGCGACATCGACGTGGAGGATTTCCGCGCCAAGGCCGAGGCGGCGGGCGGGCGGCTCGCGGCCTGCATGATCACCTATCCCTCGACCCACGGGGTCTTCGAGGGCACGGTGCGCGAGGTCTGCGAGATCACCCATGCGCTGGGGGGGCAGGTCTATCTCGACGGCGCGAACATGAACGCGCTTGTGGGGCTGGCACGGCCGGGGGATTTCGGCGGCGACGTGAGCCATCTCAACCTGCACAAGACCTTCTGCATCCCCCATGGCGGCGGCGGACCCGGCATGGGGCCGATCGGCGTCAAGGCGCATCTCGCCCCCTTCCTGCCGGGGCGCGACGGCGGTGCGGGACGGGTGAGTGCCGCGGATTACGGCTCGCCCTCGCTGCTGGTCATCTCCTGGGCCTATTGCCTGATGATGGGCGGCGCCGGGCTGACCCAGGCGACGCGAATCGCCATACTGAACGCCAATTACATCGCGAAGCGTCTGGGCGAGGCCTATCCCATCCTCTATTCGCGCAACGGCCGGGTTGCCCATGAATGCATCGTCGACACCCGCCCGATGAAGGATCGCGCCGGGGTCACGGTGGACGATGTCGCCAAGCGGCTGATCGACTGCGGCTTCCACGCGCCGACCATGTCCTGGCCGGTGGCCGGAACGCTGATGATCGAGCCGACCGAGAGCGAGCCCAAGGCCGAGCTCGACCGCTTCATCACCGCCATGCTGGCGATCGCGGCCGAGGCGCGGGCGATCGAGGCGGGGGAGATGGACGCCGAGGTGAACCCGCTCAAGGGCGCCCCGCATACGGTCGAGGACCTGGTCGGCGACTGGGACCGGCCCTACAGCCGCGAGCAGGCCTGCTATCCGCCGGGCGCCTTCCGGGTGGACAAGTACTGGTCGCCGGTGAACCGCGTGGACAATGTCTACGGCGACCGGCACCTCGTCTGTTCCTGCCCGCCGATCGAGAGCTACATGGAGGCGGCGGAATAGCATCGTTTCGAAGCCGCCCCGGCAGGGTCACGGCGCCGGGGACATGACGCGCATGCTTCTCGCCTGTGCGCTCGGCCTCGCCGGGGCGCTGCTCGGCATGGCCGCCGGGCTGCCGGCGCCGGCGCTGCTCGGCAGCACCCTGCTGGTCGGGGCGGCGAGCATCGCAAGGGTGCCGCTGGCGGTGCCGGACGGGCTGCGCAACCTCGCCTTCGCCACCATCGGCTGCTCGCTGGGGAGCGGCATCACGCCGCATTTCGTCGACGATCTCGCCCGCTGGCCGGTGAGCCTCGCCCTGCTGGCGGTGGCGGTGGTCACGATCATGCTGGTCTCGACGCTGATCCTCGTGAAGGGGTTCGGGCAGGCGCCGGAGGACGCGGTGCTGGCGACCGCGCCCGGGGCGCTTTCCTATGCGCTGGCGCTGGCGGTCTCGCGCGGCCGCGACCTGCAGAGCATCATGGTCTTCCAGACCCTGCGTCTGATGGCGATCACCCTGACCCTGCCGCCGGTGCTGCAACTCGTGGGCGAGCCGGGGCAGTTCTGGAGCGGGCGCAGTGCGGCCGTCGTGCCCTATGCCGCGGCGCTGCCGACGCTGGCGGTGGCCTTCGCGGCCGGGACGCTGGGGGCGCGGCGCGGCATGCCGGCGGCGCATCTGCTCGCGGGCATGCTCGCCAGCGGCGCGCTGCACGTGACCGGGGTGGTCGAGGGGCGCTTTCCGCCCCTGCTCATGCTCTGCGGCTTCGCGGTCACGGGCGCGGTGGTCGGCGTTCGCTTCGGCAAGATCACCTTCGCGGACCTGCGCCGTCTCGCCGGGGCCTCGGCGACGGTGATCGCGGCCTCGGTCACGCTCTCGGCGCTCTTCGCGCTCGCGGCGGCGCGGGCCGCGCATATCCCTTTCGGCCAGGCCTGGGTCGCCTTTGCGCCGGGGGGCGTGGAGGCCATGGCGGCGATGGGCCTGGCGCTCGGCTACGACCCGGCCTTCGTCGCCACCCACCATCTTCTGCGCATTGTGCTGGTGATCCTGATCCTGCCGCTGCTGATGGCGCGGGCCAGGCGCTGGATCTGAGCTCGTGGCCCCCTTCGGCCGCCCGGGTGGGGCCGCCGTCCGGCCCGATCGTGGCGGTCTCCCGAAGCCGTCGCCCGCAGTTGACCTAGTGCGCCGCGGCAGCTAAGCCTCTCGATGGGTTACGGCGAACCCGGCCACGGGGCTCGCCGGTGGGGAACGGAGGGCGCCCTTGGACGAAGTTCTGCGCGAGTATCTTCCGATCCTGATCTTCCTCGGGCTGGCGATCGCCCTGGGGCTGGTTCTCCTGCTCGCCGCGGCGGTGGTGGCGGTGTCGAACCCCGACCCCGAGAAGGTCTCCATCTACGAATGCGGCTTCAACGCCTTCGACGATGCGCGGATGAAGTTCGACGTGCGCTATTATCTCGTCTCGATCCTCTTCATCATCTTCGATCTGGAGGTGGCCTTCCTCTTTCCCTGGTCGGTGAGCTTCCAGCATATCGGCGAGTTCGGCTTCTGGTCGATGATGGTGTTCCTCGCGGTGCTGACCATAGGCTTCGCCTACGAGTGGAAGAAGGGGGCGCTGGAATGGGAGTGATCGAGCCGCAGGCGGCGCTGGCGACCTCGGCCGGGCCGGACAAGGAGGCGGCGGCGCGGGCGCTGTCGGACGAGCTCGCCGACAAGGGCTTTCTCGTCACCTCGACCGCGGACGTGATCAACTGGGCGCGCACGGGCTCGCTGCACTGGATGACCTTCGGGCTCGCCTGCTGCGCGGTCGAGATGATGCATACCTCGATGCCGCGCTACGACCTCGAGCGATTCGGGACCGCGCCGCGGGCCTCGCCCCGGCAGTCCGACCTGATGATCGTCGCGGGCACGCTGACCAACAAGATGGCGCCCGCGCTCCGCAAGGTCTACGACCAGATGCCCGAGCCACGCTACGTGATCTCGATGGGCTCCTGCGCCAACGGCGGCGGCTATTACCATTTCAGCTACTCGGTGGTGCGGGGCTGCGACCGGATCGTGCCGGTGGACGTCTACGTGCCCGGCTGCCCGCCGACGGCGGAGGCGCTGCTCTACGGCATCCTGCAATTGCAGCGCAAGATCAGGCGCACCGGCACGATCGTGCGCTGAGAACCGGAAGTCGGGGGAACGATGGACACGGCACTGGTCGAACTGAAGGAGACGCTCGCGCTCCGCCGCGAAAGCGCGATCCTGGCGGCCGAAGTGGCGCGGGGCGAGCTGACCGTCACCACGACGCCGACGCAGATCCGCGATTTCGTCGCCTTCCTGCGCAGCGATCCGACCTGCCGCTTCACCACGCTGATCGACATCACCGCGGTGGACTGGCCGGCGCGCGAGAAGCGCTTCGACATCGTCTATCATTTCCTGTCGATGCATCTCAATCAGCGCATCCGCGTGAAGGCGGAGCTGCGCGAGGACGAGATCCTGCCCTCGATCGTGGAGCAGTTCCCCTCGGCCGACTGGTACGAGCGCGAGGTCTTCGACATGTACGGGATCCTCTTCTCGGGGCACCCGGACCTGCGCCGGATCCTGACCGACTACGGCTTCCGCGGCTATCCCCTGCGCAAGGACTTCCCGACCACCGGCTATGTCGAGGTGCGCTACGACGAGGAGCAGAAGCGGGTGGTCTACGAGCCGGTGCAGCTGGTGCAGGAATACCGGCTCTTCGATTTCATGTCGCCCTGGGAGGGCGCGGAATACATCCTTCCCGGCGACGAGAAGAAGGGGGCGTGAGGCGATGGATTTCATCCTTTTCCTGATCGGCGCCGCGCTCACGATCATCCCGATGTGGCGGCTGATGGAGAAGGCGGGCTACAATCCGCTCTGGTCGCTGGCCTGCGTCACCGGTATCGGGCTGGTCATCCTGTTGTGGCTCGTGGCGATGCGGCTTGCGCCCAAGCCGGGCGGGGGGTTCTGAGGCGATGGACGGCGCAGGCACCGACGCCCTGACGGGCGAGCAGAAGATCCGGAACTTCAACATCAATTTCGGCCCCCAGCATCCGGCGGCGCATGGGGTGCTGCGGCTGGTGCTGGAACTCGACGGCGAGATCGTGGAGCGCTGCGACCCGCATATCGGGCTCCTGCACCGCGGCACCGAGAAGCTGATGGAGAGCCGGACCTACCTGCAGAACCTGCCCTATCTCGACCGGCTCGACTACGTGGCGCCGATGAACCAGGAACACGCCTGGTGCCTCGCGATCGAGAAGCTGACCGGGACGGAGGTGCCGCGCCGCGGCCAGCTGATCCGGGTGCTCTATTCCGAGATCGGGCGCATCCTGAACCATCTGCTGAACGTCACCACGCAGGCGATGGATGTCGGCGCGCTCACCCCGCCGCTCTGGGGGTTCGAGGAGCGCGAGAAGCTGATGATCTTCTACGAGCGCGCCTGCGGGGCGCGGCTGCATGCGGCCTATTTCCGGCCGGGCGGCGTGCACCAGGATCTGCCGCAGGATCTCGTCGACGACATCGCCGCCTGGGCGAAGACCTTCCCGGCGGTGCTCGACGACATCGAGGGGCTCCTGACCGAGAACCGCATCTTCAAGCAGCGCAACGTCGACATCGCCGTGGTGAGCCAGGAGGAATGCCAGGCGCTGGGCTTCTCCGGCGTGATGGTGCGCGGCTCGGGGCTCGCCTGGGACCTGCGCCGCAGCCAGCCCTACGAATGCTACGACGAGTTCGATTTCCTGATCCCGGTGGGCAGGAACGGTGATTGCTACGACCGCTATCTCTGCCGGATGGAGGAGATGCGGGAATCGACCAAGATCATCGAGCAGGCCATCGCCAAGCTCAACGAATGCCCGGGCCAGGACGTGATCACCCGCGGCAAGATCACCCCGCCCAAGCGCGCCGAGATGAAGACCTCGATGGAGGCGTTGATCCATCACTTCAAGCTCTATACCGAGGGCTTCCGCGTTCCCGCCGGCGAGGTCTATGCCGCAGTGGAGGCGCCCAAGGGCGAGTTCGGCGTCTATCTGGTGGCCGACGGCAGCAACAAGCCCTGGAAGGTCAAGCTGCGCGCGCCGGGCTATCCGCATCTGGCGGCCATGGACCATGTCTGCAAGGGGCACATGCTGGCGGATGTCTCCGCCGCGCTCGGCTCCTTCGACATCGTGTTCGGGGAGGTGGATCGCTGATGCTGCGCCGTCTCCATCCCGACCAGCCCGAGAGCTTCGCCTTCACGCCCGCCAATCTGGACTGGGCCAGGGGCCAGATCGCGAAATATCCCGAAGGACGGCAGGCCAGCGCCGTGATCCCGCTGCTCTGGCGGGCGCAGGAGCAGGAGGGCTGGGTCACGCGGCCGGCGATCGAGGAGATCGCGCGCATGCTCGGCATGGCCTATATCCGGGTGCTCGAGGTCGCGACCTTCTATTTCATGTTCCAGCTGCAACCGGTGGGCAGCATCGCCCATGTGCAGGTCTGCGGCACCACCTCCTGCATGATCTGCGGCGCGGAGGATCTGATCGCGGTCTGCCGCGAAAAGATCGCGCCGAGCGCCCATGCGATCTCGGCCGACGGCAAGTTCTCCTGGGAGGAGGTCGAGTGCCTCGGCGCCTGCTCCAATGCGCCCATGGTGCAGATCGGCAAGGATTACTACGAGGATCTGACGGCCGAGAGCTTCGCGGGCCTGCTCGACGCCTTCGCGCGCGGCGAGGTGCCGCAGCCCGGGCCGCAGAACGGCCGCTACGCCTCGGAGCCGAAGGCCGGGCTGACCAGCCTGAAGGGCAAGGAGGCATCGGAGCGCCACAACGGATCGGTCGCCCTGGCGCTGGCGCTCGGCGATACGGTCGCGCGCATCACCGGCGAAGCGCTGCCGGCGCAGGCGCGGCAGGCGCCGCCGGAGGCCGAAGCCGCGGCGGGGCGGCCGGAGGGCCTGAGCGCGCCGCGCGGCGGTGCGGCGGACGATCTCAAGAAGATCAAGGGCGTCGGACCGAAGCTCGAGGAACTGCTGCACAGCCTCGGATTCTATCATTTCGAGCAGATCGCCGGCTGGACCCGGGAGGAGGTCGCCTGGGTCGACGAGAACCTCGAGGGTTTCAAGGGTCGCGTCACCCGCGACGATTGGGTGGAACAGGCCAGGAAGCTCGCCGCCGGCGAGGAGACGGAATTCTCGCAGCGGGTGGACAAGGGCGAGGTCTACTGACATGCGCCTTGGGGAGGATTGAGGATGGCTGAGGGCCGCGGGGATCAGGAGAGTTTCCTCTCACCGACGATGACCTGGATCGCCGCCGCTGTCGCGGGGCTGATCGTGGCGCTGGTGCTCGCGGTGATCTTCGGCGTCGGCTGGCTGGCGAGCTTCGTGCTCGGGCTGATCGTCTTCTTCGGGGCGGGCTGGGTCCTGGGGCGCATCGCGGCGCCCGACCAGCCGCCCGCCATGCTCAAGTCGCCTGCGGAGATCGAGCGCAGTGCGGCCGCGTCCCCGGAACCCGTCGCGGCACCGCCGGCCGAGCCCGTTGCGCCGCCGGCCGAACCGGCCGCGCCGGCGCCCGTACCGGAACCCGAGGCGGCGCCTGCGCCGGTCGACGAGAGCCCCGCGCGCGAGGCCGAGGCCGCGCCCGCGGCGAAGGAAGCGGAACCCTCGCCCGCGGCGCGCGATACGGCAATCAGCGAGCGGGTGCGCCAGGCCGCCCGGGCGGCCGGCGAGGCGGCCAAGCTGATGCAGGATCAGGTCGAGCCCGCCCGGCCGGCGGGGCTCGAGGCCGCGCGCGGTGGCGCGGCGGACGACCTGAAGCGCATCAAGGGCGTGGGGCCGAAGCTCGAGGCATTGCTCAACAGCCTCGGCTACTACCATTTCGACCAGATCGCGGCATGGAGCGCGGCCGAGGTCGCCTGGATCGATGCGCATCTGGAAGGCTTCCACGGCCGCGCGACGCGCGACGAATGGGTGCCGCAGGCGAAGCTTCTGGCGGCGGGCGAAGAGACGGAATTCTCGAAGCGCGTCGACAAGGGCGACGTCTACTGAGGCGGCGCCTGCCGGCGGCAGGACAAACGTCCGGGCCCGTGCCCGGACATGGAGATGAGGCGAATGCTCGCGGACAAGGACCGGATCTTCACCAACCTCTACGGGATGCATGACCGCAGCCTCAAGGGCGCGCAGTCGCGCGGCGCCTGGGACGGCACCGCCGCGATTCTCGCGCGGGGGCGCGACAAGGTCGTGGAGGAGGTAAAGGCGAGCGGGTTGCGCGGGCGCGGGGGCGCGGGCTTCCCGACCGGGCTGAAATGGTCCTTCATGCCCAAGGGCAGCGACGGGCGGCCGCATTACCTGGTGGTGAACGCCGACGAATCCGAGCCGGGCACCTGCAAGGACCGCGAGATCATGCGCCACGACCCGCATACGCTGGTCGAGGGCTGCCTGATCGCCAGCTTCGCCATGGGCGCGCATGCCTGCTACATCTACATCCGGGGCGAATACATCCGCGAGCGCGAGGCGCTGCAGATCGCCATCGACGAGGCCTATGACGCCGGGCTGATCGGCAGGAACGCCTGCGGCTCGGGCTGGGATTTCGACCTCTACCTGCACCATGGCGCCGGCGCCTATATCTGCGGCGAGGAGACCGCGCTGCTCGAGAGCCTCGAGGGCAAGAAGGGCATGCCGCGGCTGAAGCCGCCCTTTCCGGCGAATACCGGGCTCTACGGCGCGCCGACCACGGTCAACAATGTGGAATCGATCGCCGTGGTGCCGACCATCCTGCGGCGCGGTCCCGGCTGGTTCGCGAGCTTCGGGCGGCCGAACAACGTGGGCACCAAGGTCTATGCCATCTCCGGGCATGTGGTGAATCCCTGCGTGGTCGAGGATGCGATGTCGATCCCGCTGAAGGAACTGCTGGAGAAGCATTGCGGCGGGGTGCGCGGCGGCTGGAAGAACCTCAAGGCGGTGATCCCGGGCGGATCCTCGGTGCCCTGCCTGCCGGCGGATGTCTGTTCCGAGGCGCTGATGGATTTCGACTGGCTGCGCGAGCAGCGCTCGGGGCTCGGGACCGCGGCGGTGATCGTGATGGACCAGTCCACCGACATCATCAAGGCGATCTGGCGGCTCTCGAAGTTCTACAAGCACGAGAGCTGCGGCCAGTGCACGCCCTGCCGCGAGGGCACGGGCTGGATGATGCGGGTCATGGACCGGCTGGTGACCGGCGAGGCGGAGCCGGCCGAGATCGACATGCTGCTCGACGTGACGAAGCAGGTGGAGGGCCACACGATCTGCGCGCTGGGCGATGCGGCGGCCTGGCCGATCCAGGGGCTGATCCGGCATTTCCGGGACGAGATCGAGGACCGGATCAAGGCCAAGCGGACCGGGCGCGTCAGCGCGGTGGCGGCGGAATGAGCCGTCATCTCGCCCAGCTCAACATCGGCCGGCTGGTGGCCGACACCGACGATCCGCGCGTGGCCGAGTTCATGGGCGCGCTCGACCGGGTGAACGGGCTCGGGCGCCGCATGCCGGGCTTCGTCTGGATGATGGAGGGCTCCGGCGAGCCCGGAACCGGCAATACCGAGACGAAGCTCGACGGCGACCCGCGCCTCGTGTCGAACCTGACCGTCTGGGAGAGCGCCGAGGCGCTGGAGACCTTCGTCTTCGGCACCATCCACCGGCAGTTCTACGAGCGGCGGGCGGAATGGTTCGAGCTCTTGGGCGAGCGGCATCTCGTGATGTGGTGGGTCGAGCCCGGCCACCGGCCGACGCTCGACGAGGGGCTCGGGCGGCTCGCGCATCTGAGGCGGCACGGCGACAGCGACCAGGCCTTCGGCTGGGCGCATCTGAAGGGAGCCGGGGCGGCGCGCGCGGAGCGCTGCGCCCCGGTGGCGGCGGAGTAGGACATGAGCGATCTGCGCAAGATCAACATCGACGGCATCGAGATCGAGGTCGATCCGCGGATGACGCTCCTGCAGGCCTGCGAGGAGGCCGGCGTCGAGGTCCCGCGGTTCTGCTACCACGAGCGGCTCAGCATCGCCGGCAATTGCCGGATGTGCCTCGTGGAGGTGGTCGGCGGGCCGCCGAAGCCCGCGGCCTCCTGCGCGATGCAGGTCAAGGACCTGCGGCCCGGACCGGAGGGCCAGCCGCCGCAGGTCAAGACCACCTCGCCCATGGTCAAGAAGGCGCGCGAGGGGGTGATGGAGTTCCTGCTCATCAACCACCCGC
>NZ_DAIUBO010000105.1:0-12994 GCF_036846665.1 Amaricoccus sp.
GAGCATAACCTTGCCAAGGTTAGGGTCGTGAGTTCGAATCTCATCGCCCGCTCCAATCGAAAGTCGGAAGCGTTCCGTTTCCGGAATCACCCGGCACCCGCTCTGCTGCAGTCCCGCGAGACCCCGCCTAGGGAAGGCGGAATCCTGTCCGGAGGCACGTTGCGACGCCGCAAAGACATGCTCGGGAGCGCGGTGCGGTTTCGCCGGTTCCCCGGATCAGACAGACGAGTTGACGCCATGACGAACGCCGCCCTCCTCGCCCGCCGCCAGAATGCCGTGCCGCGCGGCATCGCAACCTTTGCGCCGGTCTTCGCCGACCGGGCGGAGAACGGTGCGATCTGGGATGCCGAGGGGCGGCGATTCGTCGATTTCGCCTCCGGGATCGCGGTAACGAACACCGGCCACCGGCATCCGAAGGTCATCGCCGCGGCCGAGGCGCAGATGAAACGCTTCACCCATACCTGCTTCCAGGTCACCGCCTATGACGTCTATGTGGAACTCGCGGAGAGGTTGAACGCGCTGGCGCCGATCGCGGATGCCAAGTCGATCTTCTTCACCACCGGGGCGGAGGCCACCGAGAACGCGGTCAAGATCGCCCGGGCCCATACCGGGCGGCCGGGCGTGATCACCTTCACCGGCGCCTTCCACGGCCGGACCATGATGACCATGGCGATGACCGGCAAGGTGGCGCCCTACAAGACCAAGTTCGGGCCGATGCCGGCGGGGGTCTATCACTGCCCCTTCCCGATCCCGCATCACGGGGTCAGCGAGGCGGAGGCGCTCAAGGCGCTGGATTTCATCTTCAAGTCCGATTGTGCGCCGGACCAGACCGCGGCGATCGTGATCGAGCCGGTGCAGGGCGAGGGCGGCTTCTACATCACGCCGCAGGGCTTCATGACGCGGCTGCGCGAGATCTGCGACGCCCATGGCATCGTGCTGGTCGCCGACGAGGTGCAGTCGGGCTTCGCGCGGACCGGCAAGGTCTTCGCCATCGAGCACTACGGGATCGAGCCGGATCTGATTCCGGTTGCCAAGGCGCTCGGCGGCGGCTTTCCGATCTCGGGGGTCATCGGCAAGCGGGCGATCATGGATGCGCCGGATCCGGGGGGCCTCGGCGGCACCTATGGCGGCAATCCGGTCTCCTGCGCGGCCGCCCTGGCGGTGCTCGACGTGATCGCGGAGGAGGGGCTCTGCGCGCGGGCCGATGCGCTCGGCAAGCGGATGCTGGAGCGGATCGAGGGCTTCAAGCGGGCCAACGACAGCCATCCGATCGGCGACGTGCGCGGGCTCGGCGCCATGGTGGCCTTCGAGATCGTCAGGGAGCGCGGGGGCAACGATCCCGACGCGGACACGACGAAGGCGGTGGCGGCGAAGGCGCTCGAGCACGGGCTGATCGTGCTGACCTGCGGCTTCTACGGCAACGTGCTGCGCCTGCTGCCGCCCCTGACGATGAGCGACGCGCAGCTCGACGAGGGTCTCGCGCTGCTGGAATCGGCGCTGAAGCGGGCCGCCTGAGGCCCCGAGGGGTCGCGATTCATACCGATCTGCGGTCTGTCCCCATGGGGACAGGCTGTAACCATTTGAAATAAAACGATAAAAGTGTTAACGCGTTGAAGCGCCCCGATCCTGCGCGGCACGGTCTCCGCATCATTCAGGCGGCGGGTGGCGCCAGGATGCGCTGGTGTCCTTCCGCGAAGGCGTCGAGGCGGTGGGGCCAGACCGCGCCGGGCCAGTGCAGGGCCATCGCGCCCGAGGCCGGGCGATAGGCGGCGGTGTAGAGAGTGCCGAAGCCGGCCGCAAAGGCGGTCGAATAGAGCGGCGGGCGCAGGAAGGCGCCGATGAAGCGCTCCTGGGGCTCGACATGCAGGGTCAGGCGCTGCAGCAGGTAGCGCTCGCGCTCCACGGTGGCGGTGAAGCGGGCATGGCTGGACCATTCCACCCGCTCCTGATGGTTGGTCGCGACCGCGGCATGGCTGATGACGGCGGCGCGATCGGGCGCGAGATAGGCGGTGAGATAGGCGCGCGAGGCATCGAGCACGGTGACGTTGTAGCTCATGTGGCAGCGGATGCGCGCCAGCGCGCGCCCCGCCTCCGCCGCGGTCGAGCAGGTCTGCAGCACGTAGCGCAGGATCAGCGGCACGCCGAAGCCGTCACCCACCTCGCGCCGCCCGCCGAAGGTGAGCGAGACCGCGAGGCCGGCGTCGTTCACGCCGTCGACGAGGCCCCATAGCCCGTCGCTGACCCCCATCACCGAACGGCCGAGCCAGTCGGATCGCATCACGATCGCATCGAAGGCGCTGGGGCTGTAATCGTAGTTGCGGACCAGAAGCGGCTCCTCGCCGGGCCAGATCGCCTGGCTGCAGGCCGAGAGATAGGGCGGGGGGCAGTAGAAGCTGAGGAACCGCGCCGCCTCGTCGCCGCCGCCCGCGAGATCGCAGAGATCCTCGTAGAGCGGCGCGAGCTCGGGCATCTGCCGGCGCAGCTCGCGGCGGCATTCGAGATAGGTCGGCCGGGCGGCGAGCCCCTCGCGGGCCCACCAGCGGCGATAGGCCGGCCAATGCTCGGCGAAGAGCCCGGCCCATTTCGGGCCGGGTTCGGACTCCGAGATCGCGCGGAAGTCCAGATACATCGCCGCCTACATGATCTTGAACGCCGGTTCGGCCAGTGCCTGGGCCGACGGCAGCGGCCGGGCCGAGAAGGCGTTCTTGATCCCGTCGATCCATTTCTTGGAGCGGTCGGTGAGCGCAAAGGCATTGGTCATGGACCGGCCGCGGGTCACCAGGATCCCGAGATCGGCGCCCTCGTAGCGATAGTCGCCGGGCTTCTGGATGCGCAGGAAGAAGGCTTCCCGCTCGCTCTCCACGGCGCGGCGGTGATAGTCGAAGCGGTCGAAGACCACGCGCCCGTCGTCGAGCATGCGGTAGATGCCCGAGGGCGGGGCAGCGGTGATGATGTCGACGGTGTCCTCGGTGTGCTTGATGACCATCTGCGACCAGCTGTCGATCATGTCCGGATCGGCCCAGCGGGCATTGAGCGCCTCGACGTCGAGCTCGAAGTCCTTGCCGCTGAATTCCAGCAGATGGAAGAGGAAGAGCGGCGCGTCGGCATGGGCGAAGGCGGCGTGGTTGGTCATCGACGAGGCGCCGGTGATGCGGGGATTGAGCTCGCCCAGCCAGATGTCGCCGGTCTTCTTGTCGATGAGGAAATCGAGCTCGAAATAACCGCGGTAGCCTTCCTTGCGCAGCTGCTCGCCGAACTTGAAGGTGAGCTCGCGCGCCTTCTGCCGGGTCTTGGGCGGGAAGGCGGTGGCGAAGATTTCGTTGCCGCACCAGCCGCCGCGATAGGGGGTGAGCTCCCTGAAGCCGACCAGCTCGGTCATCAGCGGGCCGACGATGGTGCCCTGCCGGGTTGCGCAGGCCTCGATCGCCGAGCCGCGGCAATCGATGCGCTTCATGATCTTGATCTCGCCCTCGCCGACGATCTCGTGCTCGTGCTTGCGGAAATCCGCCTCGGACTTGATGAAGAAGGTGGTGTGGCCGGAATCGCCGAAGGCCGATTGCAGCACGAGATCATGGCCGATCCCGGCCTTCTCGCAGAGCTCGCGCAGGTGCTTGTAGCTCCTGACCTCCGAGAGCGTGTTGGGGACGGAAGGAACGCCCGCCTTGTTGCCGATGCGCACGGTCTCGATCTTGTTGTCGCATTTCGTGCGGAGCCTGGCCTTGGGGAACCAGACCTCGCCGCCGATCTCCCTGGCCAGCTTTTCGGTCTTCTCGTCGAACATGAGGAAGACGAATTTCGGCTTCTTGCCGCCGCGCTTCTCGACGTAGTCGATCACCTCCTTGTGCTGGAGGAGGTAGTTGTTGATGTCCTCGATCGACTGGAATTCGTCATGGGGGACCTCCGAGGGGATCATGACGTTCGGGTGCTGCCCGTCGAAGCAGTCGATGTAGCAGATGTACTTGAAATTCTTGACCCATTCGTCGAGCCCGAGCAGGTTGAAGTTGGTGGCGGAGACGAAATAGATCGGGTTCTGGTTGGTGTGGAAGTAGCGCCGGATCTCGGAGATGTTCTTGAGCGTCTTCTTCGGCATCGGTTTCCTCCTTTCGGCTATCGCGTGGCGGCGTGACGCGCGAGCGCCTCGTCGGTGAAGACCCGCAGGCCGAGCTCGGCGCGGTAGCCGTGGATCTCGCTCACGTCGAGCGCGCGCATGAAGGCGAGGATCTCCCGGCTGATCACCTGGCCCGGCACGAGGATGGGGAAGCCGGGCGGGTAGGGGATGATGAAGGAGGTGGAGACCAGCTCGCGCCCCGCGTCCACCGCCGCCATCAGCCTGTCGTCGAATTCGAGATAGTCGCAATTGTCCTCGTCATAGGCGAGGAAGAAGGCGGCGCGGATGTCGCCCTCGGCGGTCTCGGCGCTGGCGCGGAAGGCGTCGTGGAAGCGGCTGAAATCGGGCAGGGGGGGCACGTCCTCGATCAGGCTCTTGACCCGGCGCTCATGGGCGATGCGCTCCATCTTGGAGGCGTCGTCCAGCAGGTCGTCGAGGTCGCGCGCGATCTCCACCAGCACCTCGATCAGATAGGCGACCGAGGAGCGCGTGGTGCCGATATTGGTCATGAAGAGCACGGAGTTGCGCGAGGTCTTGTTGATCTGGATCCCGTATTTGTCCATCAGGATCCGGGTCTTGAAGGTGTCGCCGTCCCAGCCGGTGCCCCCGACCGCGAGCGTGATCCGGGTCGGGTCGAGCACGAATTCGTCCCCGGTCCAGACGTCCCAGATATCGTTCCAGCCCGCTTCGGGGTCGTCGTACTTCGCCTGCTTGCTGGAGCGGAACTGATCGGGGATCATGTCGCCAGCGGTCAGGAGGCGGAAGTATTTCTTGAGCAGCGGGTGCGAGGCGATCGCCCGGCGCATGGCCATCGCCGCCTCGACCTGGCGCTGCACGAATTCGAAGCCCTCGAGCTCGACCTGGCGCCGGCCGACGTCGAGCGAGGCGATGATCTGGTAGTTGGGCGAGGTCGAGGTATGGGTCATGTAGGCCTCGTGGAAGGCCTGCTCCACCTCGCCCTTGAAGTCCTGGTCGTTGACGTGGATCATCGAGCCCTGGCGCAGCGAAGTCAGGGTCTTGTGGGTCGATTGCGTCGCATAGACCCGCACGCGCGCCCTGGGGTCGGGGATCAGCCGGGTCTTCAGGAGCGTCGCCTCGTCGGCGCCTTCGAGCTTGGCCTGCTGCTTCTCGTAGGCCTTGGCATGCTCGGGCGAGCGCAGGAGCTGGCGCAGGACGTTCGCGGCGTTCATCGCGGTGCGCTGGCGATAGGTCGGGGCGAAGCGCGCGAAGGCGAACCATGCCTCGTCCCAGAGGAAGATCAGGTCGGGCTTGATCGCGAGGCATTCCTGCATCACCCGCTCGACATCGTAGACCAGCCCGTCGAAGGTGCAGTTGGTCAGGAGCAGCATGCGCACCTGGTCGAGCTTGCCCGCGGCCTTGAGCGTCAGGAGCTGATGCTTGATCTCGCGCAGGGGCACCGCGCCGTACATCGAGTATTCGTTGAGCGGATAGCTGTCGAGATAGACGACATTGGCGCCCGAGAGCACCATGCCGTAATGGTGCGACTTGTGGCAGTCGCGGTCCACCAGCACGATGTCGCCTGGTTGAACAAGGGCTTGCACGACGATCTTGTTGCAGGTCGAGGTGCCGTTGGTGGCGAAGAAGGTCTGCTTGGAGCCGAAGGCGCGCGAGGCGGCTTCCTGCGCCTCCTTGATCGGCCCGCGCGGCTCGAGCAGGCTGTCGAGGCCGCCGGAGGTGGCGGAGGTCTCCGCGAGGAAGATGTTGGGGCCGTAGAAGGCGCCCATGTCCTGGATCCAGTGGCTGCGGGTGATCGACTTGCCGCGGCTGATCGGCATGGCGTGGAAGACGCCGGTTGGCTGCTTGGAATATTCCTTGAGCGCGGTGAAGAACGGGGTCTTGTAGCGCAGGTTCACGCCGCGAAGGATGTTGAGATGCAGCTCCAGGAAATCCTCCTGGTTGTAGAACACCCTTCGGCAGCGCCCGAGGTCGCGGCCGGCGATGTCCTCGGCCGAGCGGTCGGTGATGAGATAGGCGTCGAGCTCGGGACGGACCTTGGCGATGAGCCGGCAGAGCTCGGGGCCGTATTCGCCGGGCGCCAGCGCATCCACGTCCTCCTCGCCGCTGACGCTGCCGAGATAGCGGGTCAGGATGGGGAGGGTGATGCGGGATTTCAGCGTCAGTCCTGGGCGTACCACGACGGCCTGGATGTTGTGGTTGAAGAGGATCGCGATCAGCGCATCCTCGAGGCTCGGGACGATCACCGCCTCGTAGATGAACTGGTCCTCGTCGCGGCGCATGCGTTGCAGGCTCGTGCGCAGCCAGCGCTGCTGCTGATCGGTCATGCGGTCGACGATCAGCACCTCGAAATAGGGCTTGCCCAGCGCGCGGGCCTCGAGGGCGATGTCGTCGTCGACCTCCTCGGCCTCGGCGTCGTCGCGGCCGAGCGGGACGCTCCGGCGGCGGTAGGCGCCGGAGGTCAGGGCGCGGGCGACCCGGCGCACGGAGAATTCGAGATCCTCGACGTTGCGATGCTCGAGCAGCCAGCGCAGGTGGTCGAAGGCGGCCGGGCCGGGAAAGGCCCAATAGGCCTCGATCGGCGCGAGCGCCTCGAAGAGCCGCTGGGCCTCGGCGATGAGGCGCTCGCCGGCGCGCCCCTCGGCGCCTTTCACCAGCAGCGATTCGGTCGCCTCGCGCAACGCGCTCCAGCGGTCAGCGCGCAGCTGCGCGGCGCTGTAATAGTCGCTGACCGAATGTCCTCCACCGGCCGCCTTCTGCCCTTCGCTCATGATTTCCCCCCTTTGGTTCTTGGTTCCATGCCCGGCGGCACGGCCGGCGGGCGGCCGGTCAGCCGTGACTGGTCCGCTTTTCGTCCAGTGCCGTCACGTTCACGCCGCCGAGGCGCATCGCCTCGGCTTCGGTCAGCGCGGCCTGCGGGCTCGGACCCTGGACGCCCGCGCGCGATCCCTGCTTCGGCGCCTCGAGCGGCCCGAGCGTGTGCAGATAGGCATCCGTGCCGCTGGCGCGATCATAGACGGAGAAATCCGAACTGCGGTCCCGGAAACTCTTGAGGACCTGGCCGAGCCCCTTCATCCCGGTTTCGCGCTGGCGGCGGACCTGGTCGAGGTCGATCTCGATGGGGAACATGTCCTCCTGGCCCGCGGATTGGTGCAGCACGGTGGCGGCGGGGTCGACCACGAGCGACCGGCCGACGCCGCCCGCCGACAAGCCGTTGACGTCGAAGACATAGCACTGGAACTGGGCTGCCGTCGCCCGCGCGATGGCGAGCTCGGCGTCGCGGTCGGTGGTGCCGGTCAGCACCGGGTGGAGCAGCACCTCGACGCCCTGGGAGGTCAGCTGGCGCGTGGTCTCCGGGAACCAGATGTCGTAGCAGATCGAAAGCCCGAACCGGCCGATCTCGGGCACGTCGAAGACGCAGAACGAGGTGCCGGCGGCGATCTCGGCCTCATAGGGCCGGAAGGGAAACATCTTGCGGTAGGTCGCGACGATCTCGCCCGAAGGGTCGATGACGACGGAGGTGTTGTAGATGCGGCCGTCCTCGGCCTTCTCGAACATCGAGCCGGGGATCAGCCAGACCTTGTGGCGACGCGCATCGTTCCGGAATTGCTCGATCGTGTCGTTGGGGAAGGGCTGGGCGAAGCGGGGCAGGGGGCCGAAAGGCGCGAGTTCGCTGAACAGCACCATCTGCGTCCAGGGAAAGCGTGTCATGAGCACGTCCAGCCGGTGGCGCATGCCTTCGAGGTTGGAATGGATCGCGGCGACATGCATCTGGATGCCGGCGATGGCAAAAGGCGTCATTGCCTGCGGAACTCCCGATTACTCTTGGTTGTCTTCACGATATGCGGAAAGCGCGACGGCGCGCCAGCGCCTTTTCCCGGAGTGCCGCCGCAGCCACCGTTGCATCCTTGCGTCGTGGGGCCTAGCTCAGGGGTTGTGCCGGCGCCTGTGGTCGCCGGGAGCCATCGTCCGGGGGATCTGGCCATGAACTCGCGCAAGCGCATCCTCTTCACGGGAGGCTCCGGCAAGGCCGGGCGGCATGTGGTGCCCTATCTGATCGCGAAGGGCCACCGGGTGGTCAATGTCGACCGGGTTCCGCTCGATCATCCGCAGGTGGACAACATCACCGCCGACATCACCGATTCCGGGCAGATGTTCAACGTGATGACCAGCTACGCCGATTTCGACGAGCTCGAGCCCGGCACCGGCGTCCCGCCCTTCGATGCCGTGGTGCATTTCGCGGCGATCCCGCGCATCCTGATGCATCCGGACAACGAGACCTTCCGGGTCAATGCCCTGGGCACCTACAACGTGCTCGAGGCGGCGGTGAAGCTCGGGATCCGCAAGGTCGTGCTCGCCTCGTCGGAGACGACCTACGGGATCTGCTTCTCCGACGGCACGGTGGATCCCAAGCATCTGCCGCTCGAGGAGGATTACGACGTCGATCCCATGGACAGCTATGCGCTCTCCAAGGTGGTCAACGAGGTCACGGCGCGGGCCTTCCAGCGCCGCTCGGGCTTCGACATCTACGCGTTGCGCATCGGCAACGTGATCGAGCCGCAGGAATACGACCGCTTCCCGGATTTCGTCGCGCGGCCCGAGACGCGCCGGCGCAACAGCTTCGCCTATATGGACGCGCGCGACCTCGGCCAGATCGTCGATCGCTGCCTCGGGGCGGACGGGCTCGGCTTCCAGATCTTCAATGCGGTGAACGACACGCAGACGACGGACATGAGCACGGCGGAGCTGATCGAGCGCTTCTACCGCGGCGTGCCGGTCACCCGCGAGATGGGCGAGCGCGAGGCGGTCTTCTCGAACCGCAAGATCCGCGAGGTGCTGGGCTTCGAGGAAGAGCACGATTGGAGGAGATATGTGACGCCCTGAGGCGGTGACCCGAGACCCGAATTGGGCGTCGCCGGGCGAGGGGGGTCAGCCTTACTGACGGTCGCGGATCGGGCCGCGTCGGCCCTGGACGGTGCGCTTGCGCGCAGACGCCTGGCAGGACAGGCGGTGCCTATCCCTCGCGGAAGGCCCGGTTGAAATAGGTCGCGAAGGGGCGGATGAAGAAGCTGAGCGGGCTGCGGTCCTGGGTGCGGATGAAGGCCTCCACCGGCATTCCGGGCAGCAGGACCAGATCGTCGCCGAGCTTCTCGCGCATGTCGGCATCCACGAGGATCTCGGCCTTGTAGTAGCGCTGCCGCAGGTCCGGATCCTCGTAGGTATCCGCCGAGATCGACT
This sequence comes from Amaricoccus sp., assembly GCF_036846665.1. NCBI lineage: Bacteria > Pseudomonadati > Pseudomonadota > Alphaproteobacteria > Rhodobacterales > Paracoccaceae > Amaricoccus > Amaricoccus sp. Next base: position 9,323 of record NZ_DAIUBO010000105.1, read on the forward strand.
TCACGTGGCCGGTGACCTCCGGCGTGGTGCGGGCGTCGAAGGCCGAGAAGCGCAGATTGGCCTCCTGTCCCACATAGACCTGGTCGATGTGGATCGGCTCGATCCGGCTGCGCACGATCAGCGGGATGTCCTTCGGCACGATGTACATCACCGGCTCGGCCGGCCGGATCACGCCGCGCAGCGTGTCGGCGGTGCTGCCGTAGACGATGCCGCTCACCGGGGCGCGGAGGTCGAGCTTCTCGATGCGGTCGAGCAGGTCCCGGCGGCGCTCGCGCAGCTCGATCTCGCGGAATTCGAGGTCGCGCAGTTCCGAGATGGCCTCCTCGCGCATCGCGGAATCGAGCCGCACCCGCTCGATCTCGATCTCGGCGATCTTGCCGCGGTTCTCGGCGATGGTCGCCTCGACCTGGCCGTCGGTGCCCCGGAGCCGCGCGAGTTCGCGCTGCGGGGTCAGGACGCGCGTCACCTGGGTGAGGCCCTGGCGGAGCAACTCCTCCTGGCCGGAGATCTCCTGGCTGAGCAGGTCGATCTGCGACACGGTGGCCGCTTGCAGGGCCTCGAGCCCCTCGATCTGGCGCGAGATCTGGGTCTGGCGCTCCTGCAGCTGCTGGCGCTCCTCGGCCTGCAGCTTGCGGCGGGCCGCGAATTGCTGCGACTGGGCGGTCATCAGCGCGGCGATCTCCGGGGAATCGGCGGCGCGGGACACGAGTTCGGGGTCGAAGACGATCTCGGCCATCCCGTCGCGCTCGGCGGAGAGCCGGCTCTTGCGCGCGAGGATCTCGAACCACTGGCCCTCGACGATCCCGAGTTCGGAGACGAGCGACTGGCCGTCGAGCCGGATGATGACGTCGCCCTCGGTCACCTCGTCGCCGTCGCGGGCGTTGATCTCCTCGATGACGCCACCGGTGGGATGCTGGATCACCTGGCGGTTGCCCTCGACCTCGAGCGCGCCCGGCGCGATCACCGCGCCGGCGATGCGGGTGACCGCCGCCCAGCCGCCGAGCCCGCCCACGAGCAGGAAGAGCGCGACATAGCCCACGAAGAGGAAGCGGCGCAGGTGCCAGCGGTTCTTGGGATCGGCGCTCATTGCTGTGCCTCCGGGGCGATCCGGCCCGCAACCTGGGCGTAGTTCCGGACATGGGCCTTGAGGACCTCGTCCCGCGGCCCGAAGGCCTTGGCGATGCCGCCGTCGAGGATGAGGATGGTGTCGCATTCGGCGATGCCGGCCGGGCGGTGCGCCATGATGATCACGAGCTTCCCGTCGGCCTTGGCAAGCCGGATGGCCTCGTTGAGCGCATCCTGGCCGGCCGCGTCGAGGTTCGAATTGGGCTCGTCGAGCACCAGCACCTGCGGATTGCCGTAGAAGGCGCGGGCGAGGCCGATGCGCTGCTTCTGCCCGCCCGAGAGCCGGGCGCCGCCGGCGGAGACCGAGGTGTCGTAGCCCTGCGGCAGGTTGAGGATCATCTCGTGCGCGCCGGCCTTCCTGGCCGCGGTCACGACTTCGGCGGGATCGGGATTGGGCAGGAGGCGGCCGATGTTCTCGGCGACCGTGCCGTCGAAAAGCACCACGTCCTGCGGCAGATAGCCGATGTAGCTGCCGAGGATGTCGGGCTCGTACTGGTCGAGCGTCGCGCCGTCGAGCCGCACCGACCCGGAGGCCGGGCGCCAGATGCCGGTCAGGACCCGCGCGAGGGTGGACTTGCCCGAGGCCGAGGGGCCGATCACCCCGAGGGCCTGGCCGGGGCTGACGTGGAAGCTCAGCATGCGCAGCGTCGCCTTCTGCTGCTCCGGCGGGAAGACGGTGATCTCCTTGACGTCGACGAAGGCGCGCGGGCGGGGCAGGGCGGTCGGCGTCGCGAGGTCCGGTGTCTGCTCGAGCAGGGTCTTCAGCTGCGCCCAGCCGCGGCGGGCGCGCTGCACCAGGGGCCAGCCGCCGATGGCCTGCTCGACGGGCGCGAGCGCGCGGCCGAGCAGGATCGAGGCCGCGATCATCATGCCGGCGCTCATCTCGCCCTGGAGCACGAGATAGGCGCCGAGCCCGAGCACGGCCGACTGAAGGAAGAAGCGGAAGGTCTTGGAGAGCGTCGAGAACTGGCTGACGCGGTCGGTGGAGGTGAGCTGGGCCGCGAGCGCGCGATTGCGCAGGGTCTGCCAGCGCGCCTGCACGGCGCCGCGCATGCCGAGCGCCTGGATCATGTCGCCCTGCTGGCGGATGGTCTCGGCGAAGCCGTCGCCGTCCATCATCGCCGCGTTCGCCTCGGCCTCGGGCTTGCGGGTCAGCCACTGGTTCAGCAGCGTGATCACCACGAGGATCGCGCCACCGATCAGCGAGAGATGGCCGAGCCAGGGATGGAAGCTGTAGATCAGGGCGATGAAGACGGGCGCCCAGGGCATGTCGAAGACGGCGAAGAGCACCGGCGAGGCCATGAGTCGCTGGACCGATTCGAGATCCTTGAGGCCGGTCGCGGGGCGCGACCGCTCGCTCGACAGCACCGAGCGCCGCAGGGTGGCCCGGAAGACGCGCCCGTCGAGCCGCGTCTGGGCGACGGCGCCGATCCGCGCCGAGATGCGGCCGCGGGCATAGTCGAGCACGCCCATGAGCGCGAAGAGCGCCGCGATCAGGAGGGTCAGGGCGAGAAGCGTTTCCTCCGAGCGACTTGGCAGCACCCGGTCGTAGATCTGGAGCATGTAGATCGAGCCGGTGAGCATCAGCAGGTTCACGAAGACGCTGAAGATCGCCACGGTCCAGAAAAGGCCGGACATGCCGACGAACCCGGCCTCGGGACCTGTTGGTGCGCGTTTCATTCACGGTCTCCTAGCGTCTGCGCCGCTCGTCCCAGGGCGTTGAATACTATGCGGACGGGTTCTGTGGAACCCCGCGGAACAATCACCCTTGCCGGTCCATCTCAACCGGGTTCCGGAACACTAGCAGAAAATCGCTCATCCGCGCAGTGACGGCGATCACAAGGGGGGCGCGGAGCGATCGCTCTCGCCAACGTCACCCCGTCCGCCCGAGTTCTGCGCAGGCCAGCGTCAAAATCCCGCCGAGGCCAGGCACCACCGGGCGCTGCCCTCGGTTTGCTCCGGGACAGTCGTGCGGAAAAGGATGAGATTCCAAAGCGAGTGCCCCTTGGAGGCGGTGCGGGGCCTGTCAGGCGTCCTCCGGTTCGGCGAGCCGGATCACCGGCCGCATGGCGGCGAAGATCTCAGCGGAGAGATGGCATTTGATCTGATGGCCGGGGGAGATTTCGCGCATCGGCGGCACCTCGGTCTCGCAGAGATCGCCGGGGACCTGCGCCTTGCGCGGGCAGCGGGTCTGGAACGGGCAGCCGGGCGGCGGGTTGACCGCGGAGGGAATGTCGCCCTCGAGCAGGATTCGCTCCTTGACGACCGAGGTGTCGGCGATCGGCACCGCCGAGAGCAGGGCCTCGGTATAGGGATGGTAGGGCGGGTCGAAGACCTTGTCGGTGGGGCCCATCTCGACCACATGGCCGAGATACATCACCATAACCCGGTCGGACAGATAGCGCACGATGCTCAGGTCGTGGCTGATGAAGAGCATCGTGGTGCGGTTCCGCCGCTGGATGTCCATCAGGAGGTCGGTGACCGCCGCCTGGACCGAGACGTCGAGGGCGGAGACCGGCTCGTCGGCCACCACGACCTCGGGGGCGC
>NZ_DAIUBO010000106.1:0-12989 GCF_036846665.1 Amaricoccus sp.
CGAGCGGCACCCGGAACGAGCCGAACTGGGCGACGACGAGGATGTAGATGCCGAGCAGCGCCACGCCGAAGGCAGCGCCCATGTCGCGGAAGGTGACCCAGGTCACCTCCCATTCGCCGTCCCAGAGCAGCACGGGCATGGTCTCGTCCTCGGGCTGGCCGTGCAGGCTGATCGCCGGCTTCGGCAGGTCGCTCCAGTCCTGCGCGTCGAGCGCATCCCTGACCGCGAGCATGCCGTAGAGCGGCGCCTCGAAATCGCCGGCGAGCTCGGCGGTGACCATCTCCGCCGCGCGGCCGTTGTGGCGGAAGACCGGGAAGGAGGCCGGCTCCTCGCTGACCCGGACCACGTCGCCGAGCTCGACCACGCCGCTCGAGCCGGGCAGCACGTTGGCGGGGATCGGGGTGGTCAGGAAGCGCTCGTCCAGCACCCTCGCCCCTGCCGGGCGCTCGATGCGGATCGGCACCGGCTGGCGCCCGCCACCCCGATGGGAGTAGCCCACGGTCTGGCCGCCGTTCAGGATGGCGATGGTATCGAAGACGTCGCGCTCCTCGACCTTGAAGAACTCCGCGTCGTCGGTCGAGACCGTGGCGCGCAGCCGCCGGGCCGGCTCGCCGAAGGAATTGTCCACGTCCACCACGAAGGGCACCGAGCGGAACGCCTCCTCGACCCGCGCCGCCACGGCGCGGCGGGTCTCGGCGTCGGGGCCGTAGATCTCGGCGAGCAGCGTGGCCAGCACCGGCGGCCCGGGCGGCGGCTCGACCACCTTCAGGCTGGTTCCCGGCGGAACCTCGAGCGCCGCCAGCCGCGAACGGATGTCGAGAGCGATGGCATGGCTGGCCCGGTCGCGCTCATCCTTGGGCAGCAGATTGATCGCCACCTCGCCCTGCTCCGGGCTCGCGCGCAGATAGGAATGCCGCACCAGCCCGTTGAAGTTGAAGGGCGCCGCGGTACCGGCATGGACCTGCACCGAGCGCACCTCCGGCAGCGCCAGCACGCTGCGCGCCACCCGCTGCGCCACCGCCTCCGTCGTCTCCACGGCCGCGCCTTCCGGCAGGTCGATGACCACGGCGAGCTCCGACTTGTTGTCGAAGGGCAGGAGCTTCACCGTCACGGCCTTGGTGTAGAAGAGCGAGAGCGAGCCGAGCGTCAGCACGCCCACCGCCAGCAGGAAGAGCCAGCTGCGGGCCTTGCTGTGCAGGATGGGCCGCGCCACAGCGGAATAGATCCGCCCCAACCTGCCGCCCTCGGCGTGATGATCGCCGTGGGCCGCATGGGTGGACCGGCCGGCGACCTTCAGCATCAGCCATGGCGTGACGGTGACGGCGACGAAGAACGAAAAGATCATCGCCGCCGAGGCATTGGCCGGGATGGGGCTCATGTAGGGGCCCATCATGCCCGAGACGAAGAGCATCGGAAGGAGTGCCGCCACCACCGTCAGGGTGGCGACGATGGTCGGGTTGCCGACCTCGGCCACCGCCTCGATGGCCGCCTGCCGGCGCGGCCTCTCGTCGCCCATGCCCCAGTGCCGGGCGATGTTCTCGATCACCACGATGGCGTCGTCGACCAGGATGCCGATCGAGAAGATCAGCGCGAAGAGCGACACCCGGTTGAGCGTGTAGCCCATCAGCCAGGAGGCGAAGAGCGTCAGCAGAATCGTCACCGGGATCACCACCGCGACCACCACGCCCTCGCGCCAGCCGATGGCGATCACCACGAGCCCGATGATCGAGACCGTCGCGAGCCCGAGATGGTAGAGCAGCTCGTTCGCCTTCTCGTTGGCCGTCTCGCCGTAGTCGCGCGTCACCTCGATGGCGATGTCCTCGGGGATGAGGCTGCCGTGCAGCCCCTCGACCCGGTGCAGGATCTCCTCCGCCACCACCACCGCGTTCGAGCCGGCCCGCTTGGCGATGGCCAGCGTCACCGAGGGCACGCGCGCCGGGGCGCCGTCGGTCAGCGCGACGGTCGAGACCAGCAGCTTGCCGCTCTCGATGCTCAGCCCCACGTCCGCCAGGTCGCGCACGTAGACCGGCCGGTCGTCGCGGGTGGTGACGAGCAGGTTGGCGATCTCGTCGGGCCGGCGCAATGTCTCGCCCGCGACCAGCGTCACCTGCTCGCCACCGTCGCGCAGCCGCCCCGCCGGGAAGGCGGAATTGGCGCCGGAGACCTTGGCCGCGAGTTGCTGCAGCGTCACGCCATAGAGCGCCAGCCGCTCGGGGTCCGGCGCGATGCGGATCATCTCGCCGGTCTCGCCCACCAGATAGGTCAGGCCCACGTCCTCGATCTTGGCGACCTCGGTGCGCAGCTCCCGGGCGATCCGGGTCAGGTCATTGGGGGTGATGCGGTCGTTGGCCTCGGGCCTCGGCGAGAGGGTCAGCGCCAGGATCGCCACGTCGTCGATGCCGCGCCCGACGATCAGCGGCTCAGGCACGCCCACCGGGATGCGGTCCATGTTGGCGCGCAGCTTCTCGTGCACGCGCAGGATCGCCGCGTCCGAGGAGGTGCCGACCACGAAACGTGCCGTCACCATCACCTGGTCGTCGGCGGTCTGGGAATACACGTGCTCGACCCCGTCGATGCCCTTTACGATGGTCTCGAGCGGCTCGGTGATCAGCTTGACCGCGTCCTCAGCCTTCAGGCCGGCCGCATCCACATGGATGTCGACCATGGGCACCGAAATCTGCGGCTCCTCCTCGCGCGGCAGCGACACAAGCGCCAGCAGGCCGAAGACGAAGGCCGCGATCAGGAAGAGCGGCGTCAGCGGCGAGGTGATGAAGGCGCGGGTGAGCGCCCCCGCGATCCCGAGGTTCTGCGAAGCCGGGGTCACGGCGTGACGACCACGTCGCCCGGCCGGAGCCCCGTCAGCACCTCGACCTCATCCGCCTCGCCCGCGCCCTCGTCGAGCATCACCGCGCGGGCGACCTCCTCCTCGCCCTCGCGCACCGTGACGAAGTCCATGCCCGAGCGCTTCGCCACGGCGTCGCGCGGCACCATGAGCGCCGCCCGCGTGCCCACCGGCACCTCGACCAGGACCCGGGCGTTGACGAAGGCGGTCTCGAGGCTCTCCACCGACACGTCGGCGATCACCCGGCCGTTCTCGATCTGGGGATAGATCTTGGCGAGCTCGCCTTCCGATTCCGCGCCGTTGGCGGTGATGCGGATCGTCGCGCCCTCCTCGAGCGTGTCGGCGTGGCGCTCGGGGATGGCGAGGCGCAGGAAGAAGCCGCCGCCGCCGATGGTCGCGATGGGCTCGCCGGCCAGCACCACCGCCCCGCGGGTCACCGGCACGGTCAGCACGCGCCCGTCGCCGGGGGCGACCACCTCGCCCTCCGCGCCCTGCTGCACCACCACGTCGCGCTGCGCCTTCGTGGCCGCGAGCTGGTTGCGCGCCACATCCACGGCGGTGCGCAGCTGATCGAGGCGCTGGGCGGTGGCCACGCCCCGCTCCACCAGCGCCTCGCCGCGGGCGAGCTCGGTCTCGGCCGTGGAAAGCTGCGATTCGAGCGCGCGCATCTGCGCGTCGAGCGCGGCCACCTGGAAGGCGATCTTGTCGTCGCGCACCAGGGCGATGCGCTGGCCGGCGGTGACCGCATCGCCCTCGCTCACGGTCAGCTCCTCGACGATGCCGCCGATGCGCGCCCGCGCCGGCACGCTGTCGCGGGCCTCGACCCGACCGTAGACCGCCTTCCACTCGGTGATCTCGGTGGGCGCTAGTTCGATGGTGCCGCCCGTCGCCGCGCCCGCGGCCAGAAGGGCGGCCATGGCCGCGAGCATGCGCATTGTCAGGATCAGAATGCGGTGCCCGGCTTGACGCCGAGCCTGCGGAAGGCGACCGCCGCCGGGCAGAAGCCGGTGAAGGCCGATTGCAGCATGTTGAGGCCCACGAAGGCCGTGAGCCAGACGAAATGCGGCGAGACCCAGGCGGTCAGGGCCACCGACAGAAGCACCATGACTCCAGCGAAGGCGAGCACCGAGCGATCGAGCGACATGACTTGTCCCCTTGCGATGATGCGGGTGCCGCGACCTGCGGCTTGCCCGCGGTTGCGATTCAGACCGTCCCGGCGTCCTGGGCGATCCTGACTTCCTTGAGTTTGTCGATGCCGAGCACCTGCAAGGCAAGCCGCTCGTAGAAGGGTTCCGAGACGCCGCTGCGGATCTTGTGCAGGAAGTACTTCTCGAAGCCGATCTTGGCGGTATGCACCCATTTGCCCTGCGACGACCAGTTGACGTTGCGCGGCGGGATCTGCGGCTGGGCGACGAAAGCGATGCCGCCGTCGCCGAAATCCGCGAGGCAGACCGCGTTCCAGCTGCCTTCCGCATCCGGCTCCTTGCCCTCGGTCAGGCGATGGATGTTGTGCGCCGTGGCGGTGACCATGGATTCGATCATGAAGCCGGTCTTGGGCACGCCCACCGGAACCGGCGTCTTGCCCATGGGCGGGATCGCGACGCAGACCCCCACCGAGAAGATCTCCGGGAAGGCCGGGTTGCGCTGGTGCTTGTCGGCGAGGATGAAGCCGCGCGGATTGGTCAGCCCCTCGATGTCGCGCACCGCCGCCACGCCGCGGAAGGCCGGCAGCATCATGGTGAAGACATGGGGCAGCTCCTGCGCCCGGGCCACCGAGCCGTCCTCGGCGATCTCCGAGACATGCAGCTTGTCCGCCTCGATCCTGTCGACGCGTGCGTTTGTGATCCACTTGATGTGCCGCTGGCGCAGCGCGCTCTCCAAGAGGCCCTTGGTGTCGCCGACCCCGTCGAGGCCGAGATGGCCGATATAGGGCTCGGAGGTGACGAAGGTCATCGGCACCTGGTCGCGGACCTTCGCGTCGCGCAGCGCCTTGTCGAGGATGAAGGCGAATTCATAGGCCGGACCGAAACAGGAGGCGCCCTGCACCGCGCCGACGATCACCGGGCCGGGCCGGGCCACCAGGGCATCGAAGGCGGATTTCGCCGCCACGGCATGATCGACCTGGCAGACCGAGATGGTATGCGCCCCCGGCCCGAAGCCCTCGATCTCGTCGAAGGCGAGCTCCGGCCCGGTGGCGATCACGAGATAGTCGTAGGCAAGCGAGCTCCCGTCCTCGAGCTCGATCCTGCGCTCCGCGGGATGGAGCCGCTTCGCGCCCTGCGGATGCAGCGCGATGCCGCGGCGCCTGAGCACCGGCTCGAGATCCACCTCCACCGCCTCGCGCTGGCGCCAGCCCACGGCGACCCAGGGATTCGAGGGCACGAAGGAATAGCGGCTGCCCCTGGTGACCACCGCGACCTCATGCGCCTTCCCGAGCTTCTCGCGAAGCTCGTAGGCCATGATGGTGCCGCCGAGTCCGGCACCCAAGACTACCACCTGCGCCATGCCGCGCTCCTCGCGTTAACAGTTTCAGTAATTAGAATATGACATCCAACTAGGGGCCTGCCTTGACGCAGGTCAAGCCCCCGCGCGAATTATTTCGCGCCTCGCGCCCGGCCGCCCGGATTGACAAGCCCCCGCGCGCCGCCAAGGCTGCGGGCCATGTCCCGCCCGCTCGACGACCGCGACCTGCAGATCCTCACGGTGCTGAGCCGCGAGGGACGCATCACCAAGGCCGAGCTCGCGCGGCGGATCAATCTCTCGGCGACCCCGGCCTGGGAGCGCATGAAGCGGCTGGAGGCGGAAGGCTATATCGAGGGCTACCGCGCCGAGGTGGCGCTCGCCCGCATCGCGCCCCATGTGACGGTCTTCGTCACGGTCGAGCTCGACAACCACCGGGCCGAGACCTTCCGGAGCTTCGAGCAGGCCATCGCCCGCCACGAAGAGATCCAGGCCGCCTGGGCGATCGGCGGCGGCTACGACTACCTGCTGAAGGTCGTCAGCCGCGACATCGACAGCTACCAGCGGCTGATCGACGCGCTGCTCGCCGAGCGCATCGGGCTCAGGCGCTATTTCACCTATGTGGTGACCAAGGACGTCAAGACCGCCTCCGCCCCGCCCTTCGAGGCGCTGATCGAGGCGGCGGACCCGGAGACCTGACGCCCGCCGCGCCGGGAAAGAGAAGAATCCTCTGCCGCCCCGCATCCCTTTGGACAATCCGCCTGCCCCGCGCGGCCTACCATCCGCGCGACGTGCCACGAGGCCGCGGGGACCGGATGCCCCGGAGAGGAGCAGAGCCATGTCAGGACCGCAGATACGGAGCGAAGCGCTGATGTCCGCCCTGGGCGATCCCGCCCTGCTGCGCGGCTTCGCCTATGTGGGCGGGCGCTGGGTGGGCGGCGCGGGCGGCGCCGGCATCGCGGTCACCGATCCCGCCGACGGAACGGCGATCGGCAGCGTGGCGCGCCTCTCCGCCGCCGACAGCGCCGCCGCCGTCGATGCCGCCGAAGCCGCCTTTCCCGCCTGGGCCGCGGCCCTGCCGCAGGTACGCTCGGCGCATCTGCGGCGCTGGTTCGAGCTGATGCTCGTGCATCGCGAGGATCTCGCGCGCATCATGACCTTCGAGCAGGGCAAGCCGCTCTCCGAGGCCCGCGGCGAGATCGACTACGCCGCCTCCTTCGTGGAATTCTACGCCGAGGAGGCCAAGCGCCCGAACATCGAGAGCGTCACCTCGCATCTCGCGGACGCCGAGGTGGAGATCTGGCGCGAGCCGGTCGGCGTCGCCGCGATGATCACGCCGTGGAACTTCCCCGCCGCCATGCTGACGCGCAAGGCGGCCGCGGCGCTCGCCGCCGGCTGCACCGTGGTCGCGCATCCCTCCGCCGAGACCCCCTTCTCGGCGCTGGCACTGGCGGAGCTCGCCGAGCGCGCCGGCTTCCCCGCCGGGGTCTTCAACGTGGTTACCGGCGACGCCGCCACCGTGGTCGGCCCCTGGACCGAGGATCCGCGGGTGCGCGCGCTGTCCTTCACCGGCTCCACCGAAATCGGCAAGCTGCTCTACCGCCAGTCCGCCGCGACCGTGAAGCGGCTGGTGCTCGAACTCGGCGGCCACGCGCCCTTCCTCGTCTTCGCCGAGGCCGATCTCGACCAGGCTGCCGAGGAAGCCGTCAAGGCCAAGTTCGCCACCACCGGCCAGGATTGCCTCGGCGCCAACCGTTTCCTGGTCGAGCGCCCGGTCTACGAGGGCTTCTGCACGCGCTTCGCCGCGCGGATCGCGGCGCTGACGCTCGGGCCGGGCATGGAGGACCGCGACCTCGGGCCGCTGATGAACGAGAAGGCCGTCGCCAAGCAGGAGGAGCACGTCGCCGACGCGCTGAAACGCGGCGCGAGGCTCCTCACCGGCGGCAGGCGCTCCGGTCTCGGCCCGCTCTTCTTCGAGCCGACCCTGCTCGTCGACGTGCCGCCCGACGCGCTGATCTTCCGCGAGGAGACCTTCGGCCCGGTGGCAGCCGTCGCCTCCTTCGTCAGCGAGGAGGAGGCGGTGGCGCGCGCCAACGACACCGAATACGGCCTCGTCGCCTATGTGCATGCGCTCGACCCGCGGCGGATCTACCGGCTCAGCCGCGCCCTGCGGTTCGGCATGGTGGCGATCAACCGCACCAAGGTCACCGGCGCGCCGATCCCCTTCGGCGGCATGAAGCAATCCGGCCTCGCCCGCGAGGGCGCCCGATACGGGCTCGAGGCCTTCACCGACATCAAATACGTCTGCCGCGACTGGGCATGACGGGAAAGGAAAAGACCATGCTCACCAACGATCAGCTCGCTCTCTGGGACCGCGAGACCTTCTTCCACGCCTCGACCCATCTCGCGGCCCATGCCCGCGGCGAGACGCCGAGCCGCATCATCACCGGCGGCGAGGGTGTCTGGATCGAGGACCGCGACGGCCGCAGGCTGCTCGATGCCTTCGCCGGGCTCTATTGCGTGAATGTCGGCTACGGTCGCCGCGAGATCATCGAGGCGATCACCGAGCAGGCCCGCGAGCTCGCCTATTACCACGCCTATGTCGGCCACGGCACCGAGGCCTCGATCACGCTGGCCAGGATGATCCTCGACCGCGCGCCCGCGGGCATGTCCAAGGTCTATTTCGGCCTCGGCGGCTCGGACGCCAACGAAACCAACGTCAAGCTCGTCTGGTACTTCAACAACATCCTCGGCCGGCCGGAGAAGAAGAAGATCATCTCCCGCTGGCGCGGCTACCACGGCTCGGGGCTGATGACCGGCTCGCTGACCGGGCTCAAGGCCTTCCACGCCAAGTTCGACCTGCCGCTGCCCCAGGTCCTGCACACCGAGGCGCCCTATTACTTCCGCCGCAAGGACCTCGCCCAGTCCGAGGCGGAGTTCGTCGCCCATTGCGCCGCCGCGCTCGAGGCGCTGATCGAACGCGAGGGGGCCGACACCATCGCCGCCTTCATCGGCGAGCCGGCGCTCGGCACCGGCGGCCTCGTGCCGCCCCCCGCGGGCTACTGGGAGGCCATCCAGCCAATCCTGAAGAAGCACGACATCCTGCTGATCGCCGACGAGGTCGTCTCTGGCTTCGGCCGCCTCGGCGCGATGTTCGGCTCGGACCATTACGGGATCCGCCCCGACATCATCACCATCGCCAAGGGGCTCACCTCGGCCTATGCCCCGCTCTCGGGCTCGATCGTCAACGACAGGGTCTGGGCGGTGCTGGAGCGCGGCACCGACGAGAACGGCCCGATCGGCCACGGCTGGACCTATTCGGCCCATCCCCTCGGCGCCGCGGCGGGCATCGCCAACCTCGAGCTGGTGGACAAGCTCGAACTAGTGAAGAACGCGCGGGAAACCGGCCCCTACCTGCGGGACGCCTTCACCCGGGCGATCGGCGCGCACCCGAACCTCGGCGAAATCCGCGGCGAGGGCCTGCTCTGCGCGGTGGAATTCGTCGAGGACCGCGACACGCGGACCTTCTTCGACCCCGCCGCCAGGATCGGCGCCAGGGTCACCGGCGCGCTGCTCGCCGAAGGTGTGATCGCCCGCGCCATGCCCGAGGGCGACATCATCGGCTTCGCCCCGCCGCTCTGCCTCACCCGCGACGAGGCCGACCGCATCGCCGGGGCGCTCGGCAAGGCGGTGGCGGCGACCTTCAACTGAGGCCCTGAGCGCCGGCCGCGCGATGGAACGTCAGGGTCAGGGGAGGGCCGGATCGCGGCCCTCCCGACCGGCCGTCAGCCCTTGTCGCCCTGGGCGCTGGCCGCCGCCTCCAGCTTCTGGATGTCCTGCTCGCTCAGCTGCGGCCGCTCGATGTCGAGCGTGATCCTGTCGATCGTGCCGTTGAAGGCGAAAGGCACCTGGTAGTCGGCGTCGTTCACGCCCGTGAGCGTGTCCGAGCCGATGTCCTGGCTCTCGTCCCAGGCCAGCGTGATCGGGATGGTGTGATCCATCTTCTGCCGCGCCACCTCCTTGCCGTCGACATACATGATACCCTCGGCCGACCGGCCGACGCCGCTCAGGCTGTTGTATGCGAAGGTGCCGAAGCCCAGGCCGTCGTAGTTGAACACGAACTCGAGCTTGTGCTTGCCGGCGGTGAGCTTCTCGCTGCTCTCCCAGCGCCCCCGCTCCAGATCGACCAGGTTCCAGGTGTAGACCGGCACGCCCTTGAGGATGTAGAAGCCGTGCCCGCCGAACTTGCCGCCCTGCGTGAACAGCATCCCGTCGCCGCCGTCCTCGCCCACCTCGACCTCGGCGGTGATCTTGTAGGAGGCGTTGAGCAGCAGCGGCTCGGTGCCGTTCGGGTTGCCGACCACCGGATAGGTATACTCGAAGTGGGACTTGCCGGCGATGACGCTCGGCCGCGGCGTCACCATCCGCGGCGCCAGCGAGTTGTCGAGCGGGAAGACGTTGTACTTCGACGCCTCGACGAAGAAGAGCTGCTGCATGTCGCGCAGCTTGTCCGGCATTTCCGCCGCCAGGTCGTTGTTCTGGGTCCAGTCCTTGGTCAGGTCGTAGAGCTCCCACTCGAAGCTGTTCATCACGTCCCGCGCCGGGACCGAGAACAGCGCCCAGGGATCGGCGATCGGCGTGGTATTGGCGTACCAGCCGTCGTTGTAGATGCCGCGGTTGCCGAACATCTCGAAGTACTGGACCGTGTGCCTTGTCGGATCGTCGGGCCCCGCATCCCAGGTATAGACCATGCTGGTCCCGTCCATCGGCTTCTGCTCGATGCCGTAGGCGAATTTCGGCGCCGGGATGCCTGTGGCCTCGAGGATCGTCGGCACGATGTCGATGAAATGGCTGAACTGGTTGCGCACGCCACCCTTGTCGGTGATGCGCTCCGGCCAGGACATCACCATGCCCTGCCGCGTGCCGCCGAAGTGCGAGGCGATCTGCTTGGTCCACTTGAACGGCGTGTCGAAGGCCCAGGTCCAGCCCACCGCCATGTGGTTGTAGGTCTGGTCGGTGCCCCAGACGTCGTAGAAGTCCTTGAGCTGCACGTCGACGGGCGGGGTCACGCCGTTGAACTGCGCCACCTCGTTCGGCGTGCCGATCAGCGAGCCCTCGGCCGAGCTGCCGTTGTCGCCGACGATGTAGATGATCAGCGTGTCGTCGAGCTTGCCCATGTCCTCGATCGCCTGGATCACCCGGCCGTTCTCGTGGTCGGCATAGGCGAGATAGGCGGCATAGACATCGACCTGCCGGATGAAGAGCTTCTTCTCGTCGTCGGTCAGCTCGTCCCACTGCTTGAGGTCGTCGGGCCAGGGCGTGAGCTCGGCGTCCTGCGGGATCACCCCGAGCTTCTTCTGGTTGGCGAAGATCGTCTCGCGCAGCTTGTTCCAGCCGTCGTCGAAGAGATGCATCGCGCTGATCTTGTCGACCCATTCCTTGGTCGGGTGGTGAGGCGCATGGGTCGCCCCCGGTGCCAGATAAACGAAGAACTTCTGCTCCGGATCGATCGAGTTCAGCGTCTGCAACTGGCGGATGGCGTCGTCCGCCTCGGCGGTGATCAGGTTCCAGCCCGGGTTGTCCCGGAACGGGTAGATCTGCGTGGTGTCGTTGAAGAGGTTCGGCTGCCACTGGTTCGCATCGCCCCCCATGAAGCCGTAGAAATGGTCAAAGCCGAAGATCTCGCCGGTCGGCCACTGGTCGAACGGCCCGAGCTGGCTCTCGGTGTAGGGTGGCGTGTTGTGGTTCTTGCCGTACCACGACGAGTTGTATCCGTTGGCGCTGAGGATCCCGGCGATCGCGATCTCGTCGCGGCCGATCACCGCGTCATAGCCGGGAAAGCCGGTGGACTGCTCCGCGATGACGCCGAAGCCCGCATTGTGGTGGTTGCGCCCGGTGAGCAGCGCCGCCCGTGACGGCGAGCAGAGTGCGGTCGAGTTGAAGTTGGTGTAGCGCAGGCCGTCGGCGGCGAGCTGGTCGAGCGCCGGCATCGGGATCACGCCGCCGAAGGTCGATCCGGCCCCGAACCCGGTGTCGTCGGTCATGATCACCAGCACGTTCGGCGCGTCTTCGGGCGGCACGATCCGCGGCGGCCAGAACGACGTCGAATCGTAGGCATTGAGCTCGATCGTGCCCCCGAACTGCGGCGGCACGTTCGGAATGTAGTTGCCGTCGATCGTCGTCGTGGCATCGGGCGATCCGGGGCTCCCGGCGGCCTCCGCGTGGTGGTCAACGCCGGCGTTCGCGTGCCCGTCGATGGCCGCGGCCGGGGCCTCGCCGTCGCTCTGGGCGCTTGCGCCAGCCGCGATCACGAGGCCGGCGGCCAGTGTCGAGAGGAAGCTCGCCGATTTCATCTGTCTCTCCCTTCGGAACGGAAGCAGACGCAGGCCTCGCCCCCTCGGGCAGGTCACGTCTGCGTGGACTGCGGAAATCCGCCGATTCAGGCTTGAATAGCAAATGCCCGCGCCGGAAAGTTGACCGCAGGCGACAATCGCCCGCGAGGCCCGGAGAACCCCCATGACCGCCACCATCCCGCTGATCCGGGCGGGCTCGCTCTTCGCCTTCGTGGAATGGCTCGAAGCGCGGGGCCGCCCGGTGGACGACTACCTCGCCGCGGCCGGCGTGCCCTGCGATCCGCTCACCGACCCCGATCGCAGCCTGCCGCTCCATTCGGTCATGACCTTCATCCGCGCCCTCGCCGAGCGCGAGGGCCGGCCGGATCTGGCATGGCAGGTCGTGGGGGACGCGAGCGTCGCGGGCCTCGGCGCGCTCGGAAGGGCCGCCTTCGGCGGCGCGACGGTCGCCGAGGGGCTGGCGGGGGTCGCGCGGACCATGCCGGATTATTGCACGCACGAGACCTTCGCCTTCACCGAACAGGCCGGCGGCGGCATCCTCGAGGTCGCCTTCGCGATCCGCGCCGATCCCGCATCCCTGCACCACGCCCAGCTCTACACCCTCGCGCTCGTCGCCGCCTTCTGCGCCGCCGCCCATGCCCGGCAGCCCTGTTTCGAGGAGGTGGCGCTGCCGCCGCATCCGCGGTTCGGGCTTTCCCAGGTTCCGGCCGGGATCGCCCGCTCGCTCCGCGCCGCGGCAGGCGGCACGATGCGCGTGCGCTTCGCCGCCCCGGTGCTGGCGGCGCCCCTGCGGCGGCCCGGCCCCGCGGCCTCCGTGCTCCACCCCGGCGCGGAAGCGGCGCTGCGCCAGCAGGCCCGCTTCCTCGAGGCCGCCCGGCGGATGGTAGCCGCCATGGTGGCCGACGGCCAGCCCTCGGCCGAGATCCTCGCCGAGGCGGCGGGCGTCACCCTGCGCACCATGCAACGCCGCCTCGCGGCGAAGGGCACGAGCTTCTCCGCCCTGGTCGACGAGGCCCGGCGCGAGGCCGCCCTGGCGCGGATCGAGGAAGGCGCCGCCCCGATCGGCGAGATCGCCGCGACGCTGGGCTATTCCTCCCCCTCCTCGCTCACCCGCGCCGTGCGCCGCTGGACCGACCACCCCCCGTCGCATCTGCGCCGGCCCCAGCCCTGACGGCCTGCAGGGATCGGGCATGGCCGGTGCCAGGATCGTGCCCGCCGATTGCGGCACAGGTCGATCGCATCCGAAGCCCATCGTCCCCGGTACGACCGTCCCGCCACGAGACGAGGGCAGCGCCCGGCCCGGGCGGAAGCGAAGCGCCCGCGTCGTGCCGGAG
>NZ_DAIUBO010000107.1:0-7623 GCF_036846665.1 Amaricoccus sp.
ACGCCAAGGGCGGCAAGATCGGCCTCTTCGGCGGCGCCGGCGTCGGCAAGACGGTGCTGATCCAGGAGCTGATCAACAACATCGCCAAGGTGCATTCCGGCTTCTCGGTCTTCGCCGGCGTCGGCGAGCGCACCCGCGAGGGCAACGACCTCTACCACGAATTCATCGAATCCGGCGTCATCGACATCGAGGATCTTACCAAGTCCAAGGTGGCGCTGGTCTTCGGCCAGATGAACGAGCCGCCGGGGGCGCGTGCCCGCGTCGCGCTCTCCGGCCTGACGCTCGCCGAGCAGTTCCGCGACCAGTCGGGGACGGACGTGCTCTTCTTCGTGGACAACATCTTCCGCTTCACCCAGGCCGGCTCCGAGGTCTCGGCGCTGCTCGGCCGCATCCCCTCGGCGGTGGGCTACCAGCCGACGCTCGCCACTGACATGGGCGCGCTGCAGGAGCGCATCACCTCGACGCGCAACGGCTCGATCACCTCCGTCCAGGCGATCTACGTGCCCGCCGACGACCTGACCGACCCGGCGCCGGCGACCTCCTTCGCCCACCTCGACGCGACGACGGTGCTCAGCCGCGCCATCTCCGAGCTCGGCATCTACCCGGCGGTGGACCCGCTCGATTCGACCTCGCGCCTGCTCGACCCGATGGTGATCGGCGAGGAGCATTACCAGGTCGCCCGCGACGTGCAGGGCATCCTGCAGCGCTACAAGAGCCTGCAGGACATCATCGCCATCCTCGGCATGGACGAGCTTTCCGAGGACGACAAGCTCACCGTTGCCCGCGCCCGCAAGATCCAGCGCTTCCTCAGCCAGCCCTTCGACGTGGCCGCGGTCTTCACCGGCTCGCCGGGCGTGCAGGTGCCGCTCGAGGTCACCATCGACAGCTTCAAGCGCGTGGTCGAGGGCGAGTTCGACCACCTGCCGGAGGCCGCCTTCTACATGGTCGGCGGCATCGAGGAGGTGGTCCGCAAGGCCGAGAAAATGGCCGCCGAGGCGGCCTGAGCGGGGCAGGGCAATGGCCGACACGCTGCAGTTCGATCTGGTCAGCCCCGAGCGCAAGCTCGCCTCGCTGGCCGCCACCCAGGTGCAGATCCCCGGCATGGGCGGGGATCTGACCGCCATGCCGAACCACGCGCCCTTCCTGACCACCCTGCGGCCGGGCGTCGTGCGCGTGACCGCCGGCAGCGAGACCGCCGAATTCGTGGTGACGGGCGGCTTCGCCGAGGTCTCGCCCACGGCAGCCACCGTGCTCGCCGAGCGGGCGGTGCCCCGCGGCGAATTCGCCGCCGACATGGCGGCCGACCTTCTGGCGGAAGCCGAACGCCACCTCGCCGAGGCGCCGGAGGAGATGCGCATGTCCGCCGGCCAGCGCCTGCGCGACGTGCTCGCGCTGAAGTCCCAGCTCTCGCTCTAGCGCCACGGCGGGGATGGCATCCCGCCGCTCCCTGCTCGCCGGCGGCGCAGCCGTCCTCGCCGCCGGCGCCGCCCTGGGAGCCTTGCGCTGGCGCCAGGGCGCGTCAGCCTATGAGAGCGCCATCGCCGCGTCCCGGGCCGCCCTCCCGGCCGAGCCCGGCCTTGCCGATCTCGTGCGCTACGCCACCCTCGCCGCCAACGGCCACAACACCCAGCCCTGGCGCTTCTCGGCCACCGGGTCCGACATCGCCGTGACCCCCGACTTCGGCCGGCGCACCCCGGTGGTCGATCCCGACGACCACCACCTCTTCGCCAGCCTCGGCTGCGCCGCCGAGAACCTCTCGCTCGCCGCCCGCGCCGCCGGCCGGGCCGGCACGCCCGCGATCGGCGCCGAGGGCATCGAGATCGACCTTGCGCCCGCCGCCCCCGCGGCCGGACCGCTCTTCGCGGCGATCCCGCATCGCCAGAGCACCCGCGCCGACTACGACGGCTCCACGATCGAGCCCGCGCTCGTCGACCGCCTGATCGCCGCCGCGGCCGGGCACGGCACCGAGGCGATCTTCATCTCCGACCCCGCCGGGCGCGACGCCATTCTCGATCTGGTCATCGCCGGCAACACGGCGCAGCTCGCCGATCCCGCCTTCGTGCGCGAGCTCAAGGACTGGATCCGCTTCAGCCCCGCCGAGGCCGCCCGCCGCGGCGACGGCCTCTTCGCCGCCGCCTCCGGGAACCCGGCGCTGCCCGACTGGGCCGGCCGGCTGGTCATCGACCGCGTGCTGACGGCCGAGGCCGAGAACGCACGCTACGTGCGCCAGATCCGCTCCTCCTCCGGGCTCGTCGTTCTCGTCGGCCCCTCCGACGACCCGCCCGGCTGGATGCGCGCCGGGCTCGCCTGCCAGCGTCTCTCGCTTCTCGCCACCGCCGAGGGCCTGAAGCTCGCCTTCGTCAACCAGGCGGTGGAGGACATCCCCTCCCGCGCCGAATTGCGAAGCCTGCTCGGCCTCGGCGAAAGAAGGCCCAACCTCGTCCTGCGCATCGGCCGCGCCGCGCCGCTCCCCTTCTCGCCGCGCCGCCCGGTCGAGGCCGTCCTCGCATAGCCCCTGTTCCGGATGCAGCTCCTCGCCGGCGGGCCGGGACGATCCCGATCGGGTTTCGCGATCGGGGGCCAGTCCCTCCGGCAGCAGGACGAGGGCAGCTCACGGCCCCTCCGGCGCCTTTCGTCCCAGCAGCGCCCGCGCCGCCTTCCAGGCCGGCGCGACGATCCGACCGACGATCGGGATCGTCGCCGCCCCGATCACCACGCCGACGACCGCCGAGCCGAGCGCACCGGTCAGCCAGGCCGCGGCGCCGGGCATGACCGGCGCCGCATGGCCCACCGCTTCCGCCAGATCGTGCAGCGCATGGGCGATGCCGGCCAGGCCGAAGGTCTCCAGCCCGTGCACGACGATGCCGCCGCCGACCCAGAGCATCGCCGCGGTGCCGATGGTGGCCAGCACCTTGAGGAACCCGGGCATGAAGCGCACGAGGCCGCGGCCGAAGCCCCGGACCAGCCGCCCCGCCGGCCCCGACCAGTCCTTCGCCGCCAGCGCCACGCCGAAATCGTCGGCCTTCACGATCAGCGCCACTGCGCCATAGACGCCGAAGGTGATGAAGATACCCACCGAGGCGAGCACGATCGCCTGCGTCGCGAATCCCGCATCGGGCACGCTCGCCAGCGCGATCGCCATGATCTCCGCCGAGAGGATGAAGTCGGTCTTGATCGCCCCGGAGACCTTGGCGTCCTCGAGCGCCCTGGCATCGACCGCCGCCCGGCCGATCTCGGCCTCGTGCTCGTGCGCCGCATGGGGAAAGATCGCCTCCATGAGCTTCTCCGCGCCCTCGTAGCAGAGAAAGAGCCCGCCCAGCGTCAGGAGCGGCGTGATCGCCCAGGGCGCGAAGAGCCCGAGCGCCAGCGCCGCCGGCAGCAGGAACACCAGTTTGTTGCGCAGCGACCCCCGGGCGATGCGCGCGACGATCGGGATCTCGCGCTCCGCGGCGAAGCCGACCACATAGCGCGGCGTCACCGCGGCATCGTCGATCACCACCCCCGCCGACTTGGTTCCCGCCTTGATCGCCTGCCCGGCCACATCGTCGAGCGAGGCCGCCGCGACCTTGGCGATTGCCGCCACGTCGTCGAGGAGCGCGATCAGCCCGGTGCTCATTTCCGAAAGCCCCGCCCGGCCATCGCCGTGTCCCTCTCCGCTGCGCTCCAGAGGCTAGCACCGCCGCCGATGCCACCGCAAACGCTCATGTGACCCTGCGCTGGATGCGCATCGCGTGCGCTGCCCCTCAAAGCCGCGCGATGCCGGCCGACGCCTCGGCCGGCAGCGCCTCCAGCATCTCCGCCACGGTCCTGCCCAGCACCGGATGCCGCCAGCGCGGCGCGATGTCTGCCAGGGGCGTCAGCACGAAGGCCCGCTCCTGCATCCGCGGATGCGGCAGGATCAGCCGCTCCGGCGCGGCCATGTCGCCGGCCCGGTCGCCCAGCGCCATCCATGCGCGCATCGTCTCCGCATCGGGCAGGACCCTGTCTCCGAAGGCCAGCAGGTCGAGGTCGCAGACCCGCGCCCCCCACCGCAGGCCCCGGGAACGGCCCAGCGCCTTCTCGACCGCGAGCAGGTCCGCCAGCACCGCCTCCGGCGCGGAGGGCCCCGCGAGCATGGCCGCGCCATTGACGAATTCCGGCCCGGACCCCGGCGGATAGGCCGGCGTGCGATACCAGGGGGATCGTGCCAGAACCGCGATCCCCCGCGCCGCGAGCGCCGCGAGCGCCGCCTCGAGCGTGGCGCGCGGCGGCCCGGCCGCGGAGGGCAGATTGGCGCCGAGCGCGATCAGGATCATGCCATAGCCCCGCCCATGCGAAGGAAAACCAGCGATTCGACTTTCGCTGCCCGAGACGGGCGCATATACGAACGCATATATGGCATCCCGGCAGGGAAACAGAGCCTGCCGATCGTTTCAACGCCTTGGCACACGAAGGAGGATTCTGGGGCATGTTCTATCGTGATGAGCGGCTCGCTCTGTTCATCGATGGCGCCAATCTGTACGCGGCCGCCAGGGCCCTGGGTTTCGACATCGACTACAAGCTGCTGCGCACCGAATTCATGCGCCGCGGCAAGCTCTTGCGCGCCTTCTACTACACCGCGCTGCTCGAGACCGACGAATATTCGCCGATCCGCCCGCTGGTCGACTGGCTGAACTACAACGGCTTCGCCATGGTGACGAAGCCCGCCAAGGAATTCACCGATTCCACCGGCCGGCGCAAGATCAAGGGCAACATGGACATCGAGCTGGCGGTCAACGCCATGGAGATCGCGCCGCATGTCGATCACATCGTGCTCTTCTCGGGCGACGGCGATTTCCGGCCGCTGGTGGAATCGCTCCAGCGCCAGGGCGTGCGGGTCTCGGTCGTCTCGACCATCCGCACCTCGCCGCCGATGATCGCCGACGAATTGCGCCGCCAGTCGGACAATTTCATCGAGCTCGACGAATTGCGCGAAGTGATCGGCCGGCCGCCGCGGGGCGAAGCCGCCGCCGCCGCGCAGGCCGCGGCCGACGAGGACCAATGACGCCGGCGGAACCGCCGCGCGATTGCACGCTCTGTCCCCGGCTCGCCGAATACCGGCGCGAGAACGCCGCCGCGCATCCCGAATGGTTCAACGGCGCCGTGCCTTCCTTCGGCGACCCCGCAGCGCGCCTGCTGGTGCTCGGCCTCGCGCCCGGCGTGAAGGGGGCCAACCGGACGGGGCGCCCCTTCACCGGCGATTATGCCGGCGACCTGCTCTATGCGACGCTGAAGGCCTTCGGCTTCGCCAGCGGCAGCTACGGCGCCGATCCCGGCGACGGGCTGGCGCTCCGCGACTGCATGGTGACGAATGCGGTGCGCTGCGTGCCGCCGCAGAACCGGCCGCTGCCGGCCGAGACCGCCACCTGCCGGCGCTTCCTCGCGGCGCGGCTCGCAGGCCTCCCGCACCTCTGCGCGGTGCTCTGCCTCGGGCGGATCGCCCATGAGACGCTGCTGCGCGCGCTGGGAGAACGGCTCGCCGCGCATCCCTTCGCCCATGGGGCGCGGCACGACATCGGCGCTCTGGCGATCTTCGACAGCTACCATTGCTCGCGCTACAACACCAATACCGGGCGGCTGACGGCCGCGATGTTCGAAGCCGTCTTCGCCGATCTGCGCCGCCACCTCGACGCGCGCGAGGCCGTCAGCCGCGCATCGGCCTGAGCGCCGCGGCCCAGCGCGCCAGCGCATCGAGCATCGGCTGCACCGATTCCACATGCGACGGCTCCGGCAGGAAGGCGCCGTCCTGGACATGCTTCCGGATCCACTGGATCGAGACGCCCTTGGCGATGGGCATCACGTTCAGGTTGGTGAGGATGACCTTCGTCGCCTCCACCCCGCGCAGGCCGCCCGACAGCCCGCCGTAGCTGACGAAGGCCGCGGGCTTGAACCCCCACTCGTGATAGACGTAGTCGAGCGCATTGATCAGCGCCGGTGTCGGCCCGTGGTTGTATTCCGGCACCACGAAGACGAAGGCATCCGCCGCGGCGACGCTGGCGCTCCAGCGCCGCGTGTGCTCATGCGCATACTCGCGCCGCACCGGCGGAACCGGCTCGTCGTAGAGCGGCAGCCCGACTTCGGCGAGGTCGACGAGCTTCGCCTCGAAGGCCGGATGCGCCTGCGCCAGCGGCAGGAACCACCTGGCGACATGGATCCCGACCCTGCCGGGCCGGGTGCTGGCGGCGATGACGTGAAGCTCCAGGGGCATGGGGCAGGCGTTCCTCCGGATGGTCCGCCACCGGATCTAGCCCGGCCGGCGATCACCGGCAATCGCCGGACGACCGAAGCCACCGCCCCCCGCCGGTGATTTCCCCCGCTTCCCGTGCTAGCGTCCCGGGGTTGCCCGCCACCGGAGCCGCCATGCCCGCCGACCCCGAGGAAAAGGCCAAGCGCACCGAGGCCCAGATCGAGCGGATCAACCAGGTCTCCGCCATGGCCCGGACCTCCTGGATCGCGCTTCTCGGCTACCTCGCCTTCGTCGGCGTGACCCTGCTCGGCGTCGAGGACGCCGATTTCTTCGTCCCCTCCCGCCAGACCCAGCTGCCGCTGGTCGACGTCTCCATCCCCACCGCCAGCTTCTTCCTCTTCGCCCCCATCCTCGCCACCGCGCTCTATGTCTACCTTCACATCATCCTCCTGAAGCTCTGGGACGCCATCGCCGACCTTACCGAGCCGACGACCGCCGACGGACAGCCCGTCGGCGACGCCCTCGTCCCCTGGCTGGTCAACGACTGGGCGCTGTCGGTCCGCGGCGGCCCCTTCCTCCCCGCCCGCCCCCTGCGCGGCTTGGGCAATCTCGCGAGCTTCCTCCTCGTCTGGGCCGCCACCCCGCTGGCCCTCTACTTCTTCTGGTTGTGGTCGATGCCGGCCCACCGCCCGTTCCTCACGCTCTTCCTCGCCGCCTGCTTCCTGATCGCGCTCGCCGCCGGCATAACCGGCTGGCAAACCGCCCACGCCTGGCTCTCCGGCAACCGGCCTCCGCCTTCCGAGCACCCCCCGCTCTGGACCGCACTCCGCGAGCTGCTGCGACGGCGGCACCCCGCTCGCGTCCGTATTCTCGCGGCCGCGCTCCGCGACTCCCTCCGCCGCCACGCCGGCCTCTGGGCGCTCGGCCTCCTCCTCGCCTATGTCAGCCTCGTCCGCACCGCCTGGCCCACCGCCGACCAACCCCCGCTGGCGCGCGCCAACGTCAGCAACGTCGAGCTGGTCGACCTGCCCGCCGGCTGGCGCGACTGGGAGACCGCCCGCACCGCCTTCCGCGAGACCTGGTGCAAGCGCGAGGGTCTGGACATGGCGGTCTGCGGCCAGCCGCGTGGTCCGGGAGCCGACCCGCTCCCGCGGCAAGCCGCCCACGACCGCCGCGAATGGTGCCTCGTGCACGAGATCGCCGCCTGCGACCGGATCTTCGCCGACCTCGACACCGACTTCGCTGAAGACTGGCGCACCGAACGCGCCAGCGCCATCGCCGACCTCCCGCAGCTCGACCTGCGCGGCCGGGACCTGCGTAATATCGTTGGGGAAAATGTCACCCTGGTCGGTGCAAGGCTCGCCGGGGCGCGGCTGGAGGGGGCATACCTCAGCGGGGCGCGGCTGGAGGGGGCGAAC
>NZ_DAIUBO010000107.1:7723-12913 GCF_036846665.1 Amaricoccus sp.
GGCGCGGCTGGAGGGGGCGAACCTCTGGCAGGCGCGGCTGGAGGGGGCGAACCTCACGTGGGCGCGGCTGGAGAGGGCGGACCTTCGGTTATCCGACTTCAGGAAAACAAACTGGGCCGGCGCATCGA
This sequence comes from Amaricoccus sp., assembly GCF_036846665.1. Classification (NCBI taxonomy): domain Bacteria; kingdom Pseudomonadati; phylum Pseudomonadota; class Alphaproteobacteria; order Rhodobacterales; family Paracoccaceae; genus Amaricoccus; species Amaricoccus sp. The sequence continues at coordinate 7,852 of NZ_DAIUBO010000107.1, forward strand.
ACCGGGCGTCGCCGGCCCAGTTTGCGGATCTGCGCAGCGCGCAAGGCCTGACGCAAGCCCAGCTCGATAATCTGATCGGCAACGCCGGGACGCTCCTGCCCGAGGGCGTGTCCGATACCGGCGAGCCATGGCATGTCTGGAGTTGCTGGGAGACCCCGCCCGAGGGCTTCGACGCCCTCGTCGCCCGCATCGCCGCGCAGGAGTTCGCCGACCCCGAAGCCATCCGCGCCGAGTTCCTTTGCTCGCCCGACAATCCCCGCCGCAAGACCGGCACCCCGCTTCCCCTCGGCGCTCGCTACCCCCCGGGCCATCCGCTCGCCGACCGTTAACCCCCCAGCCGGCAAGCCAAAATGGCAAGCCGGATTCCAGCCGCGTTCCGGCCGGGTTCCGGCCCCGCCAAATCCCCGTTAACGCTGGCGAAATCCGTCCTCCCGCGCGTCAGCCCGGAATCGCGACTTTTCCTGACCCCGCGCCCGTGCTACCTCGCCGCCATGGCCGAGCCCCTGACCCTCTACCTCGCCGCCCCGCGCGGCTTCTGCGCCGGCGTCGACCGGGCGATCCGCATCGTCGAGATGGCGCTGGAGAAATGGGGCGCCCCGGTCTACGTGCGCCACGAGATCGTGCACAACCGCTTCGTCGTGGACGGCCTGCGCGCCAAGGGCGCGGTCTTCGTCGAGGACCTCGACGAATGCCCCACCGACCGGCCGGTGATCTTCTCGGCGCATGGCGTGCCGAAGGCGGTTCCGGCCGAGGCCGAACGGCGCCACATGCTCTATGTCGATGCCACCTGCCCGCTCGTCTCCAAGGTGCATCTCGAGGCCGAGCGCCACCACGCGGAAGGCCTGCAGATGGTCATGATCGGCCACGCCGGCCATCCGGAGGTGATCGGCACCATGGGCCAGCTGCCCGAGGGCGAGGTGCTGCTGGTCGAGACCGTCGCCGACGTGGCGCATCTCCGCCCGCGCGACCCCGACCGGCTCGCCTTCATCACCCAGACCACGCTGTCGGTCGACGACACCGCCGAGATCGTGCGCGCGCTGGTCGCGCGGTTTCCCTCCATCCGGGTGCCGCGCCGCGAGGACATCTGCTACGCCACGACCAACCGGCAGGAGGCGGTCAAGGCGATGGCGCCGCTGGTCGAGGCTATCCTGGTGATCGGCGCCCCGAATTCCTCGAATTCCCAGCGGCTTGTCGAGGTCGGCCGCAAGGCGGGCTGCGCGAAGTCGCAACTGGTCCAGCGTGCCGCCGACATCGACTGGGCCGGGCTCGCGGGGCTCGCGACGATCGGCATAACCGCCGGCGCCTCCGCGCCGGACGTGCTGGTCGAGGAGGTGGTCGCGGCCTTCCGCAGCCGCTACGACGTGACCGAGCGCACCATCGAGACGGCGCGGGAGAACGTCGAGTTCAAGGTTCCGCGCATCCTGCGGGAGACCGTGGCATGACCCGCGTGCCCCTCGCCGCCGCGCTGGTCGGCGCCGCGGGCCTCGTCCCCTTCGCCTGGGGCGTGGCGATGCTCTTCCTCGAGGCCGGGACGCTGCCTACCTTCGGGTTCTTTCCCCCCGATCCCTCCGGCGGCGTGGTGATCCTCGAGAGCTTCGGGGCGGTGATCCTCGGCTTCATGGGCGGATGCCTCTGGGGATTCGCCTCGGCGCCCGATCGCCGGCCCACGCTGATCCTGCTGGCGGCCTCCGCGGTTCCGGCCTTGCTGGCGTTTCTCGCCATCCGTCCCGAACCCGCCATCGGCTGCCTTCGCCTCGCCTTCGGCTTCGTCGCGCTGCAGGCGATCGACGTGGTCTTCCAGCGGGTGGGGGTGACGCCCGACTACTGGCTGACACTCCGGCTGCCGCTGACGGCGGGCGTCATCGCGGCGCTGCTGACCGGCGCGCTCTATGGCTGAGCTCTTCGCCTATACCGATGGCGCCTGTTCGGGAAATCCCGGCCCCGGCGGCTGGGGCGCCGTCTTGGTCGCCCGGGACGGGACCGAGATCCTGAAGGAGCGCGAGCTCTCGGGGGGCGAGCCGGCGACGACGAACAACCGCATGGAGCTGATGGCGGCGATCGCGGCGCTCGAAGCCCTGGAGCGGCCCTCGCGGCTGACCGTCGTCACCGACAGCGCCTATCTGCGCGACGGCGTCACGCGCTGGATCCACGGCTGGAAGCGCAACGGCTGGCGGACCGCCGACCGCAAGCCGGTCAGGAACGAGGATCTGTGGCGCCGCCTCGATGCGGTGGCCGGCCGACACGAAGTGGCCTGGGAATGGGTGAAGGGCCACGCCGGCCACCCGGAGAACGAACGCGCCGATGCCCTCGCCCGCGAGGGCATGGCCCCTTTCCGACCCGAGCGCGCGGCCGGGTGACGCGGGCGTGACCGCCGCGCAGGCGCTCGATTTCGGCTCGGTCTTCGTCTTCGCGCTGACCGGGGCGCTGGTCGCCTCGCGGGCGCAGCTCGACATCGTCGGATTTCTCTTCATCGGCTGCCTCACGGCGGTCGGCGGCGGCACCCTGCGCGACGTGATCCTCGACCGCACGCCGGTGTTCTGGGTCGGCAACGCGGCCTATGTCGGCGTGGCCTGCCTCGCGGCGATCCTGGTGTTCTTCGCCGCGCCCCATATCGAATCGCGCTACCGGGCGATCCTCTGGCTCGACGCGCTGGCGCTGGCGGTGGCGGTGCCCGCGGGGGTGCTGGTGGCCTGGAACGAGGGCGCGACGCCGCCGATCGCGGTGATCATGGGTGTCGCCACCGGCTGCTTCGGCGGGCTGATGCGCGACGTGGTCTGCAACGAGCTGCCGCTGGTACTCCGGCAGGGCGAGCTCTACGTGACCGCCGCCTTTGCCGGTGCGCTCTCGGCGGTCGCGGTCTTCGCGACCCTCGGCACCGTCTCCGCCGCGCTGCTAGCCTGCGGTGGCGTCACCCTGGCGCTCAGGGCCGGAAGCATCGCCTTCGGCTGGCGCCTGCCGAACTACCGGAGCCGCCCGCCGCGGCGCTGATCGGGTCCCCGGTGATCGACCCATCCGAATCCGCGCTCCCGGGAACGAACGGGGAAGGGGCCCGCAGGCCCCTTCCGTTATTGCCCCCCGGTCTTGACTGCGCCAGCTATTCTGCTCGTTAGGCTCCGCTTGCAGTCAAAGCGCCGATCTAGCTGCAGCCGCTCGTGCCGCCGCAGGTGTTGCACTTCATGCAGGTGCCGTTGCGCACCAGCGTGAAATTGCCGCATTCGCCGCAGGGATCGCCCTCGTAGCCCTGCATCCTGGCCTTGGTCCGCGCATCGAGCGCCGTGACCGAGGTCATCTGCACGTCGCCGCGCACCGCCAGGCCGCTCAGCGATCCGTCGAGCCCGAGCGCCCCGGAAACCGAGGCCCCGCCCTGCAGCACCACCAGCTCCTGGGGCAGGCGCTTGCGCAGGTATCCCGTCGAGGAGAGCTGCCGGATCACGTCGATGGAGCTCTGCGCCGCCTCGCCCTCGATCCGCCGGACATTGCTGCCGCCCTCCGGCTCGCCGCGCCCGAGATCGTCGAAGCTCTCGCCGGTGGGCTTCACATGGGCGAGGTCGGTGCGGTCGAGATAGCTCACCGCCAGCTCGCGGAAGATGTAGTCGAGGATCGAGGTGGCGTTCTTGATCGAATCGTTGCCCTGCACCATGCCCGCCGGCTCGAAGCGGGTGAAGGTGAAGGCCTCGACGAATTCCTCGAGCGGCACGCCGTACTGGAGCCCGACCGAGATGGCGATGGCGAAGTTGTTCATCATCGCCCGGAAGGCCGCGCCCTCCTTGTGCATGTCGATGAAGATCTCGCCCAAGCTGCCGTCCGCGTATTCGCCGGTGCGCAGGTAGACCTTGTGACCGCCGACGATGGCCTTCTGGGTATAACCCTTGCGCCGTTCCGGCAACCGCTGGCGGTTGGCGCGCTCGACCTCCTTGAGGATGATCTTCTCGACGACCTTCTCCGCGAGCACCGTCACCCGCTCGGCCAGCGGCGCCTCGGTCAGCACCTCCTCGAGATCCTCGTCGTCCTCGATCAGCGCCGAGGAGAGCGGCTGCGAGAGCTTCGAGCCGTCGCGGTAGAGCGCGTTGGCCTTCACCCCGAGCGACCAGGAAAGCTCGTAGGCTGCCTTGCAATCGCCGATCGTGGCGTCGTTGGGCATGTTGATGGTCTTGGAGATCGCCCCCGAGACGAAGCTCTGCGCCGCGGCCATCATGCGGATGTGGCTCTCGACCGAGAGATAGCGCGTGCCGATCTTGCCGCAGAGATTGGCGCAGTCGAAGACCGCGTAGTGTTCGGGCTTCAGATGCGGCGCGCCTTCCAGGGTCATCGTTCCGCAGACGTGGTGGTTCGCCGCCTCGACCTGCGCCTTGCTGAAGCCGAGATGGCGCAGCAGGTCGAAGGCCGGGTCGAGCAGCTTCTCGGAAGGGATGCCGAGCACCTCGGTGCAGAAGGCCTCGCCGAGCGTCCACTGGTTGAAGACGAAGCGGATGTCGAAGGCGGTCGGCAGCGCCGCCTCGATCTTGGCGATCTCGTCGGCGCCGAAGCCGTGGCCGATCAGCGCCGTGGGGTTGATTTCCGGCGCATTGCCGATCGTGCCGTGGCCGACCGCATGGGCGACGATCTCCGCGACCTCCGCTTCCCGGTAGCCGAGGTTGCGCAGGGCCTGGGGAACGCCGCGGTTGATGATCTTGAAATAGCCGCCGCCCGCGAGCTTCTTGAACTTCACCAGCGCAAAATCCGGCTCGATCCCGGTCGTGTCACAATCCATCACCAGCCCGATGGTGCCGGTCGGCGCGATCACCGAGACCTGGGCGTTGCGGAAGCCGTGCTTCTCGCCGAGCGCCAGCGCCTCCTCCCAGACCGAATGCGCGAGATTGAGCAGCGCGCTGTCAGGGCAGTTGGCGTGGTCGAGCGCCACCGGCGGCACCGCCAGATCCTCGTAGCCCGTCAGCAGGCCCTGGGCTGCCCGGCGATGGTTGCGGATCACCCGCAGCATCGCCCCGGCGTTCCTCTCGTAGCCGGGGAAGGCCCCGAGCTCGCCGGCCATCTCCGCCGAGGCCGCGTAGGAAGCCCCGGTCAT
>NZ_DAIUBO010000108.1:0-12824 GCF_036846665.1 Amaricoccus sp.
GTCGGTGCCGGGGAAGCTGTAGCTGATGCCCTCGTAGCGCACTGCGCCGGATACCGGGCCGAGCGGCCGGGCATCGGGGCGGTCGGCGACCTCGGGGCGGGCGTCGAGCAGCTCGAAGTAGCCCGCGAGCACCGGGGTCTGACGGAACAGCCCGGCGGCGAAGCGCGAAAGCTGGTCGAGCTTTCCGATCAGCAGGTTGGCGAAGGCGACGAAGGCGACGATCTCGCCGACGGTGACCTCGCCGCGTGCGGCGAGCAGCGCGCCGATTGCGAGCACCGCGACCATGGCGATGGTGGAGGCCGCGCGGGTGAGCACGGTCAGGATGCCCCACCAGGTCAGCACCGGGTACTGGGCCGCAAGCAGGTCCGCCATCACGTCGCGCATGGCGGTGGTCTCGGCGGCGAGCCGCCCGAAGCTCTGCACCACGGAGACGTTGCCCAGGACGTCGCCGACCCGGCCGAACACGCCGGAATGGTAGCGCTCGACGGCGCGCTGCCCCTCGCGGGTGCGGCGGATGACGAGGATGTTGAGCGCGAGGTAGACCAGCGCTAGCACGCCGAGCACCGAGGCCATGCGCGGGTCGACGGCGATCGCGGTCGGTACCAGGAGCACGATGCCCGCGAGCGCGGTCAGCTGCTCGCGCAGGACGCCCAGCCACTGGCCGAAGAGCGCGGAGGTGCCGGCGAGGATGGTACGGACCACCGCGCCCGAGCCCTTCTCGGCGTGGTAGCCGACCGGCAGGGTGATCGCCCGCTCGAAGGCGAGCGCCAGGGCGGCGAGACGACAGCGGTGGGCCAGGCGGTCGGCGGTGACGGCTACCGCGACGCCGGTCGCGAGGCCGGCCAGCGACAGGGCGGCCCAGAGGGCGATGGTTCCGAAGGCGCCGCGGCCCTCGGATAGCGCGTCGACCACGCGTCCGAAGAGCACCGGCTCGGCGAGCTGGACCATGGCGACGACGACGCCAGCGACCGCGACCAGCGCCGCGCGGCCGCGGTCGGGACCGAGCAGGGCGAGGCTTCGGCGGTAGAGCCAGAGGGCGGAGGGGTCAGAGCGGGACATGACCCGGCCGACCGTTCGGGCCGGCGAGCAGGCCGAGCCTGCAGTTGAATTCGCCAGCCTCGCGCAGCTCCTCGAGCTTGAGCGCCAGCGGGCGCCAGTCGTCGTCAGTGTCGATCGCCGACCAGATCGCCTCCACCTCGTCGATCACCATGGTGACGGGCTCCGGGCGACGGGCGTAGGGGTGGGCGAGAGCGGCGTCGAGCCCCGGCGCCTTCGGGAGATCGCGGAGGCCTTCGATCACCTCGGCCCAAGCGGCGGTCTCGAAGGTGGCACGGATCGGGCTCGCGTGCAGCCGCTCGGGCAGGCCGCCGCCGAGCAGGTCGTGGAAGACCTGCTGGAAGGGCGGCGCGCTGGTCTGCATCGCGCCCCAGAAGCGGTGCATCAGGCTGCGTGCCTCGGCGGGATCGCCGGGGAGCAGCCCGAGACGTGCGAAGGTCTGGCGCGCGAGTTCGGCCTGGAAGCGCTCGGCGAAGCTCTCGAAGACCGGCGTGATCGCCTCGACAGAGGAGACCGGGATCAGGCATTCGCCCAGCCGCGCGAGGTTCCAGTTCAGCGCCTCGGGCTGGCGGGCGAAGCAGTAGAGGCCGGTCTGGTCGAAATAGGCGGCGGTGAAGGCCGGATCGAAGCGGTCGAGGAAGCGCCAGGGGCCGTAGTCGAAGCTCTCGCCGGTGATGTTGACGTTGTCGGTGTTGAGCACCCCGTGCACGAAGCCGGCGGCGAACCATTCCGCGCCCATCCGGGCCACCGCGCCGGTGATCGCGTCGTAGAGGCCCGCGGCCGGATCCTCCGCCTCGGCGGCGAGGGGCCAGAAATGCGCGATGCAGTGTTCCGTGAGCCGCCGGATCTCGTCGAGCAGCCCATGGGCCGCGAGGCGCTGGAAGCTGCCGATGCGGATGTGGCTGTGGCTGAGGCGCACCATGACCGAGGAGCGTGTCGGCGAAGGCTCGTCGCCGCGGATCAGCGCCTCGCCGGTCTCGACGAGCGAGAGGGTCTTGGAGGTATAGACGCCGAGCGCCTCGAGCATCTCGGTGGCGAGGATCTCGCGCACCCCGCCCTTGAGCGTCAGCCGTCCGTCGCCCTGGCGCGAATAGGGCGTGGTGCCAGAGCCCTTGGTGCCGAGGTCGAGCAGGCGGCCGTCGGCGAGATCGCGCAGCTGCGCGAAGAGAAAGCCCCGCCCGTCGCCGATGTCGGGGTTGTAGGCGCGGAACTGGTGGCCGTGGTAGCGCAGCGCCAGCGGTTCCGCAAAGCTGCCCGGCAGGGGCTCGAACCGGGCGAAATGGCCGATCCATTCGGCGTCGGAGAACTTGTCGAGTCCGATCCGCGCCGCCCAGCGGTCGTTGCGGAAACGGAGCCGGGATTTAGGAAAGCGCGCGGGGCGAACCGGGTCGAGAAACTCGGGCCCGAGTGCCTCGTGGGTCGTCTCCGGGCGATGTCGGGGTGTGGCCATCGGGTTGATATCGGTGAGATCGGCGCGCCGGGCAAGCCCGGACCCGGTCTCGATCCGGCGGGGCGGCGGAACCTATCCCTGCTGCGGGGCGTTTATCGAACGGACTGAGCGGCCTGAGGGGCCGCCGGATTGATGGAAGGAGCGACAACCGTGAACAAGCGATTCCTCACCGCCTCCGCAGCGGCGCTCGCCCTCGCGCTGGGGGCCGCGGCGCCCGGCATCGCGCAGCAGGCGCAATTGTCGGACTCGACCCAGATCGGGTTGAGCCAGCTGGGCTTCGACGTCGCGTCGGTCGGCGTCATCACCGCCGATCAGGCGGCGCAGATCGAGAACGTGATGGGGAGCACCGACACCGATCAGACGAAGGCCGCGCGAATCGCGGCGATCCTCGGCCAGCCCGGCGACGCGGCGGTTCCCGCCAAGCTCGGCGCGCAGCAGCTCCAGGATTCGGTGACGGCCGACATGAACATGCTCGGCATCACGACGACGGGCGTCGAGAACCTGACGCTCAGCGAGCTCGCCGAGATCGAGAATATTGTCGGTTCCAGCGCCGACAATGCTAGCAAGACGGCGCGGATCCAGGAGGTCATGGGCCGCTCGGAGGCAACCACGGCGGGAAGCTGGGGCGTGCCGCAGCTTCAGGATTCGGTCACGGTCGAGATGAACCAGCTCGGCATCGACTCCACGGGGGTCGACGCGCTGACCCTCGACAAGCTGGCCGAGATCGAGGGCGTGGTGAATTCGAGCGATGACAACGACGAGAAGCGGGCCCGGATCGAAAGGATCATGGCCGAATAGCGCCGAGCCGGCTGCGACCTTGCCGCGTGCGCCCGTCCCTCTCGGACGGGCGCATCGCTGTCGTGGAAGGGTCAGGCCACCGGGGCCCCGGTCATGCGGTGGAGTTCCGCGACCGTACCGTCGTCGAGGTGAAGGGCCTGCGCCAGATCGTGGAGGTAGCGCTTCTCCTCGGCGGTGTCGACGTGGATCGCGAGCAGCGAGGCGGCATAGACGCCGGCGGCCTGCGCCGGGGTTCGGGCCTGGGCCGCGAGGCCGGGGATGTCGATCGGCGCCTGCATTTCGGTCATGACGAAGCGCTTCTCTTCCTCGGTTACCGAATCCGGGGAGATCTTGCCGACGATCTTCTGCATTTCGTCCTTGTCGATCTGCCCGTCCGCCTTGGCGGCACTGATCATGGCCCGGACCGCGAGCTTCTCGGCGTCCGGGCTGACCAGCGACTTGACCTCCTGGGTATCGATGTCGATTCCGGGATCGGTCGCTGCGGTCTCGACGCCCTGCTTGCGGGCCTGCGCGCTCTTCAGCGCCCCGAGCGCCAGCGTGCCGAGCACCGCCATGGCGCCGCCGCGGGCCGCGCCGCCGAGGCCGCCGCCGAGAAGGGCGCCCGCCACCGCGCCGATGCCGCCGATCTGGGCGCCGGACATGCCGCCGACCTGGTCCTTCTGCAGGAAGTCGCGCGCCTTGTCGGCGAAGCCGCCGGCGGCCTGGGAGGCGCCGGCGGTGTTGACGCCGGCCCGGCCGAGGGCGTCCTGGATCTGGCCGAAGATGCCGTCGATGCCGCCGCCCGCGGATCCGAGATTGCGGCTCGCGGTGTCGACGCGACTGCGGGTCTGCGACCCCTGGCCGAGGCCGTCCTGAAGGATCTGGCTCAGGATGTTTCCGAAACTCATGACGTCGCTCCCATGATCGCGTGCATCCGCGTCTGCAGGCGGAGCAACGCATTCCCCCACACTGGCCCAAAGGCCATGGGGTCAAGTGCTAGCAGATAAGCGCGCGCAGGCCAACCGCGCAGGCGCCGGGGCGCCTAGCAGGAAGGCGGCGGTCGTTTCCTTGCGCTCGTCGGGCAGGACCTCGACATGGGCCAGCCGGGTTGCGGCATCGACCGCGGCATGGACGAACTCCCGGCCCGCCGCGTCCCGGCTGCGACAGCCTTTCCGCGTGCCGGCCACCCGATGACCGGCGCTCTCGAAGCCTCCGGGCTTCTCGATGTCGGGGTGGATCGACACGCCCGGCCGGCTCCGCCGATACCTGCGCACCGGTTCGGGCGGATCGAGCCGCGCGAGCCGGACCAGGCCCGCCATCACGTGGCGAACGATCTGATCCCGACTGCGAACCTTCAGGTGGGCAGCATGATGCGGGTCGTTCATCCTTCGGGGTCCTCGGCCGGGTTTCGCGAATGCAGCCCAACCCCGATCCGGGTGAACACCCTTCCGGGACTTCACGGCTGGCGCGCCGATCTCCGGGTCAATGGCCCCTGGCCGCCGGCGTGCGGCCGAAATCGGGCACGGAGGTGTCCTGTCCCGCCTCGATGATGCCGCGGCGGATCGCCCGGGTCCGGGTGAAATACTCCTGGAGATGCGCCCCGTCCCCGGTGCGCACGGCGCGCTGAAGCGCGAAGAGCTCTTCGGTGAAGCGGCCGAGGATGTCGAGCGTCGCCTCGCGGTTGTTGAGGAAGACATCGCGCCACATCACCGGGTCGGACGCCGCGATGCGGGTGAAGTCGCGGAAACCCGCGGCGGAATAGTTGATGACCTCCGAGGCGGTGACGCGGCGCAGGTCGTCGGCGACCCCGACCATGGTATAGGCGATCAGATGCGGCACGTGGCTCGTCACCGCGAGCACAAGATCGTGGTGCTCGGGCTCCATCGTGTCGACCCGCGCGCCGAGCGCGGTCCAGAACCCTAACAGATCCGCAAGCGCACCGGGATCCGTGCCCGGCAGGGGCGTGAGCAGGCACCAGCGGTTGTCGAAGAGCTCGGCGAAGCCCGAGGCGGGACCGGAATGCTCGGTCCCGGCGAGCGGGTGGCCGGGAATGAACCGCACCGTCTCCGGCAGATGCGGCGCGACGGCGGCGATCACCCCGCCCTTGACCGAGCCGACGTCGGTGACGATCGCGCCGGCCTTCAGAACGGGCGCGATCTCGCGGGCCACGGCCTCCATGGCGCCGACCGGCACGCAGAGGATCACCAGATCGGCGCCCCGCGCGGCCTCCGCGGCGGTCTCGCGGACCTCGCATAGCCCGAGCCGGGCAGCCTCGGCGCGGGTCCCGGCGCTGCGGGCATGGCCGGTGATCCGCGCCGGCATCCCGGCCCGGCGCATGGCATGGCTGATCGACGAGGCGATCAGCCCCAGCCCGATCAGCGCCACCTGCTCGAAGGCCATCAGGCGCGAACCCTGACGAAATCCGCCACCACGCTGATCACCCGCTCGCAGGCCGCGGCATCGCCCACCGTGATGCGCAGCGCGGCGGGCAGATTGTAGCCCGCGACCCGGCGCACGATGATGCCCTGCTCGCGCAGGTGGCGGTCGCAGGCCTCAGCCTCGGCGCCGTCGCGGAAGCGGGCGAGCACGAAGTTCGCCTCGGACGGGTCCGAAGGAATGCCGAGGCCAGCGAGGCCCTCGGCGAGCCGCGCGCGGTTGCGGGTGTTCTCGCTGCGGCAATGCTCGGTCCATCCGGTGTCGCGGATCGCCGCGGTGGCGGTCACGAGCGCCGCGGTGGAGAGGTTGAAGGGGCCGCGCACGCGCGAGAGCGCATCGACCACATGGGCGGGACCATAGCCCCAGCCGATGCGCAGCCCGCCCAGACCATGGATCTTCGAGAAGGTGCGGGTCACCACCACGTTGTCGCGGGCGTCGACGAGATCGACATGGCCGTTGAAATCCCGGGCGAACTCCGCATATGCGCCGTCGAGCACCAGGAGCGCCTGCGGCGGCAGGCCGGCGGCGAGACGGGCGACCTCGCCGGCCGGGATCATCGTGCCGGTGGGATTGTTGGGATTGGCAATGAAGACCAGCCGCGTGCGCGCGTTGCAGGCGGCGAGCAGCGCGTCGATATCCGTCCTGCGCTCCCGTTCCGGCACCACGACCGGCACCGCCCCTGCGGCGAGCGCGGAGATGCGATAGAGGCCGAACCCGTGCTCGGTCTGGAGCACCTCGCCGCCCGGCCCGGCATAGGCCTGGCAGAGCAGGCCGATGATTTCGTCCGATCCCGCGCCGCAGACGATGCGTTCCGCGTCGATCCCATGCACCTCGGCGATGGCGGCGCGCAGCTCCGCATGGTCGGAATTCGGGTAGATGTGAAGGCTTTGCGCGGCATTCCTGAAAGCCTCCAGGGCCCGCGGAGACGGCCCGAACGGGTTTTCGTTGGAGCTGAGCTTCAACACCGACGCATGGCCCGCGAGCGTCGATTCACCCCCCTTGTAGGGGGCGATGTCGAGAATGCCGGGCTGCGGTCGGATCGTGGGATGGGGCTCGGACATGGGCACGCTCGGATCTGCTGCGCCCCGTCTCTAGCCGGCCGCCGGGGTGATTTCCACCGGGATTCCGGACGGCGGGCGGCCCACGGGTTTCACCCTGCCCGCCTTTCCGGGCAGGAACGGCGGCCCCGCGACCTGCCGTCGGCGGCCTCCGGCGGGCGCGAGATGCGAAACCGCCCCGGAAGGGCCTCCAAAGTCCACTGGCAAACCATTGACTTCTTGGTTGATCCTGACGGCGCCGGCGACCCGGGCAGAAGGGATCGAGGAATGGAGCCGCTGGAACGGACACCAGCCGGGACATGGGACTATCGGGGAGCTTGCGCGCCGACCGATGGCAGACCGTTCGGCGATCGGATCACCTTCACCTGGGCGTTTCCAATGGCAGGCGCGATCCGGCCGCAACGGCACCAAGCCCGGCAAGGTCGTCAAGCGCTTCGCGGGAGGATGCGACGCGCCCGGGCCGGTATATGCGGCGGCGCAGACAGGGCCGCCTTCATGGACACGCTGAGGAACACCGCCAGGCTCGACGGCGTCGACCCGCAAGTCTGGCTCGCCGAGGTCCTCGCCCGCACCGCCGGCGCGCCGCTCTCCCGACACCGCGCGATCCTGCCCTGGAACTGGAATCCGATCCCCATCCCCACCCCATCGAAAGCAGCATGAACCCTGGGCCTCGGCGGAGGGCCAGGCTCGTCGAGCAGCGCCGTGGCGCCGACCATGCGGCCGGTGGCGACGACCTCGTTGACGATGACATCCATCGCCGCCTCCGCTCGGAACAGCGACGCGACGGCGTCGACTGCGCCGCCAATCGCCGCGTCGAGCGCGCCGTCGGAGCCGCTGTCGAAGCCGCTGCGCCAGCCGCAGCGACCCCGCCGGCGCGGCCTGGCAGCGGCCGACCCTTGCCTCGAGGCTGGTCGGGCCGGTGCCGGGGGAATCCCGCGGACCCGACACGCGGCAATGCCCGCCCAGCCATCCAGCATCTTGCCGGGATCGTCGACCCTTCTCCGATCCCCCGGGTCGGATAAGGGATCAGCGCCGATGTCCGCCCCACGGAGGAACGGAACGTCGGCTCGGCTCCGCGGACAGGACCGGGTTGCGGCGGCTCCGCTCCGGTTCCGGACCGGCTCCGGCGCTGTCTTGCTTCGATCTCGGTGGCACGATGTCGTCCCCCTCCCTCCCCATGTGGCGGTCAACGCCCCGTGGCAAGCCGTTCCAGGCTCGGCAGGCTCGCGGTCAGAACGTGAAGTGCGCCGCGGAAGGTGATGAAGTCCCGCAGGCGCATCTCGACCGCCCCCCCTTCCCGGGGCAGCACGTGCCGCGGATCGGCACCCGGCTTTCCGCGAACGCCACACAGCCCGTCCTGCATTGTCCCGGAATAGGGTGCCCGGCCAAAGCGGTCATTGATCGTCGTCGCCTGCATCCAGCGCAGGACGCTACGGTGCTGCTCGTTCAGCCGCGCGCCGAAGAACACGCCCACGAGCCCACGCGGAACCCCGTCCGGCGCCGGTCCGGCGATGGGCGGGCCGTAGGCAAAGCCGCGGCGGATCAGCCGTGGAGGGCCTTTGGGGAATTTCGCCCGCAAGGGGGGCGTCAGCCTGTCGTCGCGAGGATTGACCAGCCGGATGTGGGCTGCGAGCGGACAACGCGCCCCGTCGGGATCGTCTGCGAAGCCGAATGCGTCATCGGTATCGGCGGCCGCCGGTGGTTCATCGGGCCAGCGGGTGACGGGGGAGCCGTTGCGCCACCTGCCGAGAATGCGCGAGGCGATCCATTCCCGCTCCAGCCCCTCGGGCGCGACACCTCGGACCGCGGCGACGGTGTCGTCGAGGAACTGCTCGAAAGCATGGACATGCTGCTCGATCCACAGGATGCAGCCGATCGTGCCATCGCGGACGAAGTCCTGCCACGGGCCCGGCGCGACCGGGCTGATCGGATAGTCCTCGCTCGGATAGCCGAGCAGGATCTCGCGAAAGTCGACCGGAGCCGAGCCCTCCCCGGCCCAATCGATCGCGGGGCGGGTTATTCCGTCGCGGTAGCCGAAATGGAGCACGCCGTCGGAGGGGACGCGACCGCGCAACGCGCCGCCGGCGAAGCCCGCCAGCGAGAGTTCGGCCACGCCGTTGCGCTCCGCCTCGGCACGGAGGGCAGCGACAGCGAGATCAAGGGCGTCGTCGTCGGCGGCGAGAACATGAACCGTCATGTCCGCATCGGCACTGGACCAGCGGCCCTCCCACCACAGGTCCGGCGCGCTCTCCCCCACGAAGCCGAGTTCGACGGGGTGGGTCGGAAGCGGCGCGACGAACCAGGGCTCCAGGGCCTCTGCGCCTGTTGCCGGATCGAGCCCATCGAGATCGCGGGCGAGCTGCGCAATCCCGCTCCAAGTGAGCGAGGGGTGCATGACGGCCGCTCCGCGAACCGCACCGCCGCTCGCCGCCGGTGTGCGGTCAAGGATCCAGCCGAGCAGCGTCCGGGCGCCTTCGACCGCGCCGAACCGCAGCACCAAGATCGCCGCGCTCCGCTCGGGGGGACGTGCGACGACGATCGACTGAATGCGCGCCAGATCCGGCATCTGAGAAGCCCCGGTGCGGTTGAGTCTCAGGCGGGCGTACTGGCATCCTGGTCGGCGATGACGATCCCGAGCCCGTCCTGGATCTGAGCCACCGTGCGGCCGCCGTAAGCCGAGAACAGGTAGCCTGCGGGCTCGCCGGAAAGGGTCGTGCTTCCGTCGACTGACTTCCCGAGGGACCGGACATTGTGCCTCGACGCGTAGTTCCAGAAGGAGGCAGGATCGGCGACATCCGGGGCGCCGTCGGCCAGCGAAAAGATCGCGGCGAAAACAGGCGTCAGTTCCCTCCGGAACCACTCGGTATATTCCTCATGGCTGCCTTCGTACTCGGTTATGACCTGGATGTATTTGTTGTCGATCACCACGACCCGGGCGAAATGGACGAGGCGCGACTCCCTGAGTTTCTCGTCGATCTTCGGCTGCACCTCTGCCGCGAAAATTTCTCCCAGATGCGCCAGCGCTTTCTGCGACTCGGGATCCTGCTTGAGGGGAAGGGTGAGATTGAGGGCGTGGGTCACTGCAAATTCTCCAAGAATGGGACTCAAAAAACTGCTCGCAATACGCCGATGATAGCATGTCTCGCTGTGGAATGGATGGCTTTTCTCGACGGCCGCAAGCCCTGCCTCCGCCTCCTGCGCGGCACGGGAATCAGGAGAAGGAACGATCCGGTCACGTGCGCTCCGCGCTGGGCCGCGAGCCGTCCGGGCTTTCGTCGCAACGAACCGAAAGGTCGGAAGCGACGGTCATCTCGCGTACCCGCATCCGCACCGGGCCGACGATACCGAGGCTGGTCGAACCCGACGGAACCGGCCGCGGTCGGTCTGCCGGCCGGCGCCATATGCAGATGCCGTCGACGCAAGGCAGTCGCACGAGTGGCAGATCGACGCCGCCATCGCGCCCTTCCGGGGGACGTAGCGCATCGCCGAATCCCTGGCCCGCGCGGCCGAGCCCAATGACCGCGCGGCGTGGCCCGCCTCGGTGCCGCAGCGTGTGCACAACGCTACCGCCCTGCCTGCACCGGACCGCTCAACCGAAGCGGACGATCGGCGCGCTGCATGCGCCGGCCTGTTTGACGCGCCAGCTGCACTGGTCCTTCGCGCCGCCGCGAAGTGGGGGTTCAGGCAACCGCTCCGGTTGCGAGGTCGATCACCACGGCGTGCCCGCTCTCCTTTCGCACGCTCAGCGTGTAGCCGTGCTGCGCCGGCGGCCGGTTCTGGCGCAGCCAGTCGAGCGAGGGCGCCTCGTTGGTGACGACGACATGCGGATGCCGACCCGCCGCCTCGGCCGCGTCCACGATCATCGCGAGGAGCGCGGTGTCGGGATTGTCGTGCCGGCCGTTCGCCGACACGAGGTAGATGTCGGCGGGCAGCCGCTCGAAGAACTCGCGCGTGGCGTTGCGGTCGCTCCCGTGGTGCTGCACCTTCAGGAGGCGCAGCTGACGCGTTCCATCCGCGGCGAGGAAACCGGTCCGCTCGAGGCCCTGCAGGATGTGGTCGCCGCGGGCGTCGCCGGTGAGGAGGACGTCGCCATCGGCGGTCTCGCCGAACAAGACGATGCTGCTGAGGTTGGGGACGCTGGTATCGGCGTTCGCCATCGCCGTGACGTCGCCCATCTCGAAGCCATCGACGTGGCGCTCGATCCACGCGACCCATTCGCGGCGAAGTTCGTCGAGGTTCTCCCGGGTCGGTCCGACGATGGCGAAACTGGCGTTGCCGAACGGCCAAGCCGGACGGGTGGCACCTTCGACGACGATCGGTCCTCCCCCGAAGAAGCCATTCAGCGGAATACCGAGCTTGGTCGCCATCCGCTGAAGCTTTGCGCCTTCGGCGATTCCCAGCATGGCGATCGAGCCGTTCGCAGCCGCCACGCCGGCGCGCCCCGCCTGGCTCACCATCGCCTGAATGTTCGCGAACAGCGATCCGCGCGCATCGTCGATCGTCGAGCCGAAGCCGTTGTGCCAGAGGTCGGCGATCGCCACCGGGTCGGCTTCGCCGTCGGCGCGCGCACGCTCGACCTCCGCGAAGAGGTCGAGGATGCCGGTGATGTGGTCGGCGTCGACATGGCTGACGATGACCGCCTCGAGCATCTTGCGGCCGCCGGGCAGGTCCATGAGGTAGGGCATCAGCCGCTTCGCGCAGATGCCGGCAATGCCGCCGTCGACAAGGGCGAAGCGGCCGCCGTCCTCGAGCAGCAGGCAATCCCCTTCCGCGGCGTCGATGGCGTGGACGCGCATGGTCAGGGCCTCTCCGTCACGGTGACGCCGCCCACCGGATAGGTGGCGACGAGGGCGAAATCCTGCGGCACCCAGATCAGGCCGTCGGCGAAGAGCGCCAGCGTGTGTGACCCCGGCTCGACCTCGGCGCGGATCACGTGGACGTTGTTCTGGGGATCGCGCAGCAGGACGTTGGTTTGCCCGGCCAGCACGAGGCGGGGGTCGTGCGCGGGGAAGTCGAGGAGGCGCACGCCGTCGGCGTTGCCGATCCAGTTGACGGGGACTCCTCCCCGGCGGGTGTCGAGGATGATCCGCAGCTGGTTCTGCAGGCTCCGGCCGGGATAATCGGTCCAGGCGAGGGTGATCCGGAGCTCGCACGGCTGGTTCACGACGAATTCCCAGCGCCGCCGGCCCTTGCGCTGAAGGAAGCGGAGGTGGGGATCGCGCTGCCAGGTGTCGACGAAGAAGACCTCGAAGGCCGGCGCGGCCGGGTCGGGGAGGGTGCGCGCCATGTCGATGCGGCCGAAACCCTGGTGGAAGTTCGGATTGCCCTCCGGCAGTGCGACCGCGTCGGCGCCGGTGAGCACCGTGGTGCCGTTGACGATGGTTGCCTTGATGAGCGCCGCGCTCGGCTCCGGGTGGGTCCGCGCCGTACGGAAGTACTGGCGGACGAGCGTCGCGCAGCCGGCGACGATCGGGCAGGCCATGCTCGTTCCGCCCAGGAAGGCGTAGTTCCGGTTGCGCGGATAGGCGCCCCAGAACTTGGAGAGCGGGGCGTCTTTCGAGCGCGTGGCGGCGATGTCGGTGCCGGGGGCGACGACGTCGGGCTTGATGCGGAAGTCGTCGCACGGCCCGCGCGCGCTGAACGCCGCGAGCCCCTCCGTGTCGCCCGATACCATCTTGTCGCCGATCGGCGCCGCAAAATGGTCGGGCCAGCCGTCATGCCATGTCAGTTGCGCGTAGCCCCCTTTCGTCCGGCTGCTGCGGCTGGCGCCGACGGTGATCGCGTTCTTGGCCGTCGCCGGCGAGCCGAGCGACGGGAAGTCGACGAAGCCCGCCTGTGCGGCATGGCCTGGGAGGCAGCTCCCGTCGTTCCCGGCGGCGACGACCGCCGTGAAGTCGGGGTGGGCGTGGACGAAGGCGTCGATGTCGAGAGCCATGCTGTCGTAGCGCGACTGGATGTAGGCACCCCAGCTGTCGTTGTGGACGCGGACACCCGCGTCATAGGCGGGTTGGAGCAGGTCGCCGAGCGCGACCGGCAGGCCGCCGAGC
>NZ_DAIUBO010000109.1:0-12703 GCF_036846665.1 Amaricoccus sp.
TCTCGATATAGGTGTCCGAGCGGGGCACATAGGCCTCGGGCTGGTAGTAATCGTAATACGATACGAAATACTCCACCGCATTCTCGGGAAAGAAACCCTTGAACTCGCCGAAGAGCTGGGCGGCCAGGGTCTTGTTCGGTGCGAGGATGATCGCGGGGCGCTGGGTCGCCTCGATGATCTTGGCCACGGTGAAGGTCTTGCCGGTGCCGGTGGCGCCGAGCAGGACCTGGTTGCGCTCGCCGGAGGCGATGCCCGCGACCAGTTCGCCGATGGCGCCGGGCTGGTCGCCCGCAGGCTCGAAATCCGCACGCAGCACGAAGCGGCGGCCGCCTTCGAGCTTGTCGCGGGACGGCGATTCGGCGTCGGGGGGAATCGGGCGTGGTGCGGCCATGACGATCCTCGCATGCGGATCCGTCTCACTTGGGCCGACGGGTGGCGAAAGGCAAGGTTAACCGCTTCAGAACGCCGGGAAAATGCTCGGCTCATGGTGTAGGGCATTTTAGGTAACTAAACCCTTGCGTGTGCCTCCCGACTCGCGCTATACGGGTGTTGCAAGCAGCACAGTGGTCGTCGGCCGGGTGTGTACACCCACCCCACCCCTCGCTCCCTCACACTCGGACGACGACCCGCTGCTCGCGCAAATCCCCCGCACCGCGACCCTTGATCCCATCCGCCCGAGCGGCGATAACCGTGATGTCTTCAGGGGAGCCGGATCATGCTCGCGCGAATCTACCAGCCCGCCCGCAACGCCATGCAATCGGGGCAGGCCAGGACCCGCGACTGGGTGCTGGACTACGCGCCCGAAGATGCCAAGGCCATCGATCCGCTGATGGGCTGGACAGGCTCGGGCGACATGAAGGGCCAGCTGCGGCTCAGCTTCCCCGACCGCGAGGCGGCGGTGGCCTATGCCCGCAAGCACGGCATTCCCTTCCAGGTCTTCGACCCGAAGCGGCGCGCCTTCGTGCTGCGCCAGAACGGCTACGGGGACAATTTCGCCTCCCAGCGCCGCGTCCCCTGGTCGCATTGAGCGCGAGAATGCGCCGTCGCGGCGGAGCGGCCCCGTAGCTCAACCGGATAGAGCACCTGACTTCTAATCAGGATGTTGCAGGTTCGAGTCCTGCCGGGGTCGCCAGTTTCCGACGGTTCCATTGTGTTTTCAGTACCGTGCCAGTGGGGTTTCCAGGAACGTCCAGAGCGGTTTCCTGACTCGGTCCCTGTCCCACCCTTGGGGTCACGGCTCCGGCCGCTCCCTCGACCATCCGGCGGCGCGGCGCGCCGCTGGCGAGGTTCTCGGTTTCGGACAGGCTTTCGTGTGCCGTCCATGCGCCGGACCGGTGTGTCGGCTCGCGGCGGCGGTCGGCCGGCACAATCGCGTCCTCGGGCCCGATGTGTTTCAGGTCCACGCCGAGTTCGTCCGCCTTGCGGATGGCATCCTGGAAAGTGCGCGAGTTAGCTTGCGCTCTCCGTGTCCCGAGGCACGGCCGAGGGGCCGCAGGCATTCGGTCAGGCCGGCTCCACCGCAAGATCCTGCGCGCCTTCCCACAGAACTCTGCGGCCGAGTTCGGCAAGCCGTTCGAGACCGGATGTCAGTGTCAGGAAATGGTTCCCCGCCAGCTGTCCCATCTTCGAGGAGAAATCGACCGCGCCATAGGCCAGCAGGATCTCAGTCTCGCTGATCCCGCCGGGATAGAGCAGGAATTGGCCCGGGGCGGGGTGGCTGGTGTGGTTCTCGTAGCCGAGGCCGAAATCCTCGTCTCCGAGCGGAACCCAGACGCCCTCTCCGCTCCAGCGCACATGCACGAGCTGGCTCAGATAGGGAAGCCGCTTCCGGAAGGCGGCGACCGTCTTCGGGGCCTTCTCCCACTCCAGGCGGCCGTCGAACACCAGGCCGCCGGCGGTGATCTTCACGGTGTCGGTCATCGGATTCTCCTTCTCTTCCTATGGTTTCGTGGCTTCGCCCGGCCCCATCCGCAACGGCATCGGTCGCAATGCCGGTCCAGGCGGAGGGCAATGCACCCTTCGTCCCTCAACCCGAGCGCCGCCGAGGTCACGCCACTTCCGGAAGGGTCGTCGTCCGGTATTCGTGCTCGATCCTGCGCCCCGTCGCGGGATCGCTCATCCGCATGCGGAACCGCGCCGCCGGCCGCACCCCTCCCTTCGCGCCGAGGGTGCCGCACATCATGGCGGCGCCACCATTCGCGGCCAGCCGTTCCAGCCCGGCCCCCTCGATCAGCACGGCGAGGGGAAGCATCGCGGCGAGCGTACCCTGCTGATACACCACCCAGCCACCGGCTTCCTCGATCCAGCTCTCCAGCAGGAGGTCTTCCAGCCGGCCGGCGACCGCGTCCCAGGGCCAGAGTTCGTTCGCGCAGGGTTTCGCGCATATCTGCTTGGACAGAGCCACCGAATGCGCCTCGAGCGCGCGGTCGGTGTGGTCGGAGCCGAGGCCGAGCCAGCGGCGCCCGCCGGCCTGCACGACCAGGGGCTCGACCTCGCCGGAGGTGGCCTCTCCCACCACCTGGATCTCCGGGGCGGTGGTAAGCTGCGCCGCCGCGGCGCGATAGTAGAGCGGCGTCGCCGACGGCGGCTTGACGCCGATTGCGACCAGCTCCTCGATGTGATGCTGGATCGCCGCCTGATCGCGGCCGGTCCAGCCGGCGATGACCAGATCGCCGATGTCGAGATCGAGCGGGGCTCCGTCCATGGTGAACTGCATCTCTGGCTCCTTCATTGAATCCTGAGCCACCATGGCCTCGGCCATGGCGGGGTGATGCGCAGGGTCGCCTCAACCATAGCCCGAACCCGTCCGCGCCGGCCGGTCCCGGGCCAGTCGGGACGCCAGGGCGACCAGCACCAGCGTCACCAGCACGCTTGCCGCGAGGGCAGCCGCGAAAGCGGCGGTCGGACCGAGCGGCGGCAGCGCGATCGCCAGCACGAAGGCGAAGGCGGCGAGGCTCGCGATGCCGAGCATGGTCGCGCGCAAGGTGGCGACGGCGATCGCCGACCCCAGCCGCTGGTGCAGCGTCACCGAGATCACCGTCATGCCGATCGGATAGGCGATCAGGAAGCCGGCCCAGACCGGCCCCAGCCGATCCGCGGCCAGCGTCACCACCGCCACCAGCAGGCCGGCGGCCAGGCCGCGCAGGACCAGCGACAGGAAGCTGCCGCGCGCGCGCCCCGGGCCATGGGGCCTCAGGAAGCGGGTGGCGAGGTGGCGTGCCGCCAGCATCGACGCGGTGAAGATCGCCAGCCCCAGCCAGGGCGATGCCGGGACCAGGGAGAGAAGCGAGGCCGCCAGGAGCCAGGCGAGCACCGCCGCGCCGATCGCCGCCCGCGAGCGCTCGGCGACGGCCACGTAGCCCAGAATAAAGGCCTGCGTCGCCGCCAACGAGGTCAGCGCCGCGGCCGCGGCATCGGCGCTGAAGGCGAGGCTCTGGTCCCGGACCAGGAAGAAGAAGGCGGGGCCGATGACGATCGGCAATCCGGCCAGCGCGCCGCCGAGCTTCGGGCCGAGATGCTCGGCTGCGAGCGTGATGCCGACGACGATCGCGGCGGTGGCGAGGATCCGGACCGAAAGCTCGATCTCCAGCCCGAGGCTCATCGCGGCCGTCGGATCACTGCAGCGTGTCCGGGGTGCCGCATTCGAGAAACGCGCCCCGCCCCGCCTCGCCGACGCATTTGCCGCCGCGGATCACCACCTCGCCGCGCGAGAGCACGGTCTCGGGCCAGCCCGTCACCTGATGCCCCTCATAGGGGGTGTAGTCGACGTTGTGATGCAGCATCGCGTTCGTGATCGTCAACTGCCTGCCCGGATCCCAGATGGTGATGTCCGCATCAGCGCCGATCGCGATCGTGCCCTTGCGCGGCATCAGGCCGTAGAGGCGGGCCGGATTGGTCGAGGTCAGCTCGACGAACCGGCGCAGCGAGATGCGCCCCTTGAGCACCCCTTCCGAGAACAGGAGCGGCAGCCGGGTCTCCACCCCTGGAATCCCGTTCGGCACATGGGCGAAGCTGGCCCTCTCGCCGGCTACCTTCTTGCCCTGCGGGTCGTCGTAGCGGAAGGGGGCATGGTCGGAGGAGAAGACCTGGAAGGTGCCGTCCCGAAGGCCGCGCCAGACCGATTCCTGGCTCGCCCTGTCCCGCGGCGGCGGGCTGCAGATATGCTTGGCGCCCTCGAAGCCGTCGAGGTCGAGATCGGCGGCGGTGAGGAAGAGGTATTGCGGGCAGGTCTCGGCGAAGACACGGAGCCCCCGCTGGCGCGCGGTGGCGATCTGCTGCTGTGCCTCGCCGCCGGAGACATGGACCACCAGGACCGGCGCATCGACCACCTCCGCGAAGG
This sequence comes from Amaricoccus sp., assembly GCF_036846665.1. Classification (NCBI taxonomy): domain Bacteria; kingdom Pseudomonadati; phylum Pseudomonadota; class Alphaproteobacteria; order Rhodobacterales; family Paracoccaceae; genus Amaricoccus; species Amaricoccus sp. The sequence goes on from NZ_DAIUBO010000109.1 coordinate 4,340, forward strand.
AGATGGCGCGATGCGTCGCCTCGCGTTCGGCGATGGCGGGGCGGGCGGTCGCGTGATAGCGCGGCCCGGTGTTCCCGGCCCGCTCCAGCGCATCGGTCAGCCAGGCGATCACGTCCGAATTCTCGGCATGGATCATGGTCAGGGCGCCCTCGCGCCGCGCCAGCGCCAGGACCTCGAGGATCTGGCGGTCGTCCAGCTTCAGGTCGTCATAGGTCGTGTAGATCTTGAACGAGGTGTATCCGTCACGGATCAGCGCCGGCAGCTCCTGGCCCAGGACCTGCTCGGTCGGGTCCGTGACGATGAGGTGAAAGGCATAGTCGATGACCGACTTGCCGTTCGCCCGCTCGTGATAGTCGCGGACCGCCGCGCGCAGGCTCTGGCCCTTCATCTGACAGGCGAAGGGAATGACGGTCGTGGTGCCCCCGAAGGCCGCCGAGAGTGGCCCCGTGCCGAAATCGTCCGCCATGCGGGAGCCGTCGGAGGTCGGCTGGTCGAAGTGGCAATGCGCATCCACCCCACCCGGCAGGACCAGTTTCCCGGTCGCGTCGATCTCCTCTCCCTGGCGGGGGAGGTCGGCGGCGAGGGCGACGATGCGGCCGCCCCGGATGCCGATGTCGGCCTTGAACACCTCGGAAGCCGTTGCGAGGGTCCCGCCGCGGATCACGAGGTCATAGGGTACTGTCATGATCCGCCCCCTCAGCCGTACATGGTCCGCGGCAGCCAGGTCGCGATGCCGGGAAGCCAGATCAGCAGCAGCACGAAGAGGATCATGATGATGACATAGGGGAACGCCCCGCGGATGAGATCCGTGAACGGCCCGTCATCCTGGCGAACGCCATGCACCACGTAGAGGTTCATCCCCACCGGCGGCGTGATCATGCCGAGCTCGCACATGATGATGATGAAGATGCCGAACCAGACCGGATCGACGCCCATCGAGGTGACGACGGGAACGGCGATCGGAATCGTCAGGACCATCATCGACAGCACGTCCATGAACATGCCGAGCAGCACGTAGAAGACGATGAGCACCAGCAGCAGCTCAGTGGCCGAGAGGCCGAGCGAGGTCACCCAGTTCGTCGTCGTCTGCGCGACGCCGGTCAGCGACAGCGTCACGTTGAGGATGAAGGCCGCGAGCACGATCAGCAGCACCATTCCGGTCGTGCGGGCGGTCTGGATGAAGCACCGGCCGAAGAACTCGGCGCTGAGATGCCCGCCGATCGCGACGATGACGAGCGCGGTGACCACGCCGAGCGCGGCGGATTCGGTCGGTGTCGCGATCCCGAGATAGATCGACCCCATGACCACCAGGAAGATGATCGCCGGCGGAATCATCGCGCTCGAGGCGCGCAGCTTCTCCGCCAGGGGCACGTCCTCGATCTGGGTCGAGGTGTCGTTCCAGTTCCGGATCACGATCCAGAGCATGAAGAACACCACGAGCAGCAGCCCCGGGACGATCCCGGCCACGAAGAGCTGGCCGATCGAGGTCTCGGCGAGCGAGCCGTAGATCAGCAGGTTGACGCTCGGGGGGATCAGGATGCCCAGCGTGCCGCCGGCGGCGATGGAGCCCAGCGACTGCGCCTTGTCATAGCCCCGCTCGTTCAGGGACGGCGTGGCGACCGTGCCGATGGTGGCGGCGGTGGCCACCGAGGAGCCGGAGGTCGCGGCGAACATCGCGCAGCAGCCGATATTGGTGTGCAGCAACCCGCCCGGCAGGCGATTCAGCCAGAGCGCGGTGGCGCCGTACATCCTGTCGGCCATGCCGGAGCGCAGCATCAGCTCTCCGAGCAGGATGAAGAGCGGGATCGCCGTCAGGAGGTTGTCGTTCATCACCGACCACATGACCGGGCCGGTGCTGTCTACCAGGGGCCAGCCGAAGGCGAGCACGCCGCCGATCACGCCCATGATCAGCATCACCGAAGCGATCGGGATGCCCATGAGCATGATCACGAGCATGATCAGGAAGGCGACGGCGATTGTTGAGATTCCGACCATGATTCAGCGACGCTCCAGATCAGAGAGTTCTTCGGCCAGTTCCTCCTCGGCGGTCTTCGGATGGAATTCCTTGTTCAGGAGGTCGAACTGCCCGGTGAAGAGAAGGCGTGACGCGCGGGCGAAGGCCCAGAGTGACGCCGCGGTGAAGATGAGCATCGCGATGTACCAGACCGTCTGCGGATAGATCAGCGGCGTGGACCAGGCGGTCGGCGCGGTGGAATTGTAGCTCAGCGTGTCGCGGATCACCGACCAGATGTAGCGGGCGACGAAAAGGCCGAAGAGTGCCAGCGACAGCGCTGCCAGCCAGCTGAGGAAGGCCTGCACCTTGGGCGAGAACCGGCTGTAGAGCAGGTCGATGCGGATATGGGCGCGCTCCGAAAGCGCGATGGTGAAGGCGAGCGCGCCGCTGACGGCGAGCACGTAGCCGCCGAGCTCGTCGGCGCCCTGCAGCGAGGCGCCGAAGACCTTGCGCATGATGGTCTCCAGCGTCACGAAGAGCGACAGACCGATCAGGAGCAGGCCGAAGAGCCAGCTGGTGATGGTGATGAAACGATGCATGAGACCCCCCCTTGTGGAACCGAGGCCGCGGCCCGGTGAGGGGCCGCGGGCCGGTCGGCTTCGCCTAGTTGGCGACGCGCTTGCCGACGGTATCCATCCATGCCTGCGAGCATTCCTTGAAGGTCACGTCGCAGACTTCCGCCCAGGCGGGGAAAGACACGGCCATCAGCCCGTCGGAGACCACCGCGAGATCCGCGTCGGAGACCGGAGCCTCGGTGAGATTGAAGGGCTTGTTCAGCTCGCAGGGGGTCTTGCCGACGTTGCAGTTCATCGCATCGTCGTAGAGCTCCTTCGAATAGACCCAGATCTCGTCGACCAGCCCGTCGAAGGCCGCCTGGATCTGCTGCTGCTCTTCCGGGGAGAAGCTGTTCCAGGTGTCCAGGTTCATGCCGTAGCCCTGGATTGCGAAGCGGAAGGACAGCGGAAGCACGTGCGTGGTGACTTCCGGCCAGTCCGAGGCATTGGCCGAGCTCGGTCCGGTAATGGCGCATTCCACCACGCCGCGCGCCAGGGACTGATAGACCTCCGAGAAGCCCATCTGGACCGGAATGGCGCCGATCGATTCGATGAACTTCGAGAGCGTCTGGTCATCGGTGCGGATCTTGACCCCGTTGAGGTCGGAAAGCCCGCCGATCTCGCGGTTGCAGAACAGGACCTGCGGACCGAAGGGCCAGAGTCCGAGCAGCTTGGTATTGAAGTTTTCCTGAAGCTGCTGGTCCACGATGGGGCCGAATTCTGCCATCGTCTGCCGGCCGTTGTCGTAGTCGGTGTTCAGCCCCACCAGGTCGAGCCCCATGATGGAGGGCGCGTCGCGGCTGACCTGCTGCAGGCGCAGGGAAATGATGTCGAAGAGGCCGGACTTCAGGATGCGCAGCTCCTCGGCACCCTTGACGCCGGTCTGGTCGAGCGTCTGGAAGTTGGCGTTCACGTCGAGCCCGGTCTTCTCCGCGAAGCTTTGGAAGAAGGGTCCTTCCTTGTTTTTCTGGATCTCGCCCGTTGCGCCGGGCTGACCGAGCGCCTTGAGCGTCCGGGTATCGGCGGTGGCTGCCGTGGCCAGCAGACAGCTCAGCGCCATCGCGGTCAGGGTTGTCAGTTTCTTCATGTGCATCTCCTCCGTTGGCACAAGTTGGTCTTGATAAGGCCGCGCGATCAGTCGCTTTCCCGATCCAAGTGGCTCAGCATCTCCGGTGAGGCGTCGATCCTCCCGCTGACGAATTCGCCGACGAGAAAGCCCGTGCGCAGGACATGGTCGCGCATCAGCAGGCTCGCCCTCTGGATGTCCTTGTCGTTGATCGCCTGCATGAAGGCCTGGTGCTCTGACATCGCCTCGCTCCAGCGGCTCTTCGAATGCAGCGCGAAATATCGGACCCGCCGCGAGCGGGTCATCAGACCGGCATGCATGTCCCGCAGCACCGGGTTGCCGCAGAGCGCGACGATGCGGTTGTGGATGTCGAAATCCTTCTGGAAGCACTCCCGCCGCTGCTTCGCTTCGTAGAGGGCGATCATCCGGTCGTGCATCCGGTTGATCCGCGCGAGATCGGCCGGCGACATCCGCGCCATCGCCAGCTCCAGCGCGACCCGTTCGAGATTGGCCAGCACCTCGAATTGCTGCACCACCTCCTCCGCCGAGATCGTCGACACCACCGCGCCGCGGTTGGGATAGAAGTCGACCAGTCCCTCGACCTCCAGAACCCGAAGCGCCTCGCGCAGCGGGGTCCGGGAAATGCTGAAGAGCTCGCAGAGCTCGGCCTCGATCAGCCGGACGCCGGGCGCCAGTTCGCCGGCGATGATCATCTCGCGCAGCGTCTCGACCGCCTCGGCATGCAGCGAGCGCCGCCGCAGCGGCCGCTTGATGGGCAGGGTGGGGCGTACCGTTTCCATGGCAACAGTATCGCAACAAAACTCCTGCGATGGAAGAAAAATATATTGTTTAAAATCAAATAATTAATAGCATATTGCATACAATCATACAATTCTGCTATGCTGCCCTTGCCGAGAGAGGAAGGGATTCGCATGCCAGACGATCGAACGCTGATCGGCGTCCTGACGCCGTCGTCCAACACTGTGCTCGAACCGCTGACCAGCGCCATGATCGCGGATCTGCCCGACGTCTCCGCCCATTTCGGACGTTTCTCGGTGACCGAGATCTCGATGAACGAAGGCTCGCAGTCGCAGTTCGAGCTCGAGAACCCGCTCGCCGCCGCCCGGCTCCTGGCCGATGCGCGCGTGGACGCCATCGTCTGGAGCGGCACCTCGGCCAGCTGGCTCGGCTTCGAGCGGGACCGGGATCTCTGCGCCAGGATCGCCGCGGAGACCGGCATTCCCGCCGGGTCCTCGGTGCTCGCCATCAACGACCTCTTCGCCGCCGCGGGCGTGAAGACCTTCGGCCTGGTCAGCCCCTATGTGGAGGACGTACAGGAGCGCATCGTCGCGAACTACGCCCGCAACGGGCTGCAATGCGTGGCCGAGCGGCACCTGAACGAGACCGTGAACTACGCCTTCGCCGAATTCGACGAAGCCACCATCGCGGCCCAGATCCGCGCGGTCGCCGAGACCGGGCCGGATGCGATCACCGTGATGTGCACCAATATGCGCGGCGCGCGCATCGTGCCCGAACTGGAGGCGGAGCTGGGGATCCCGATCTTTGATTCCACCGCCGCCGCGGTCTGGACCGGAATGAAGCTGGCCGGCGACGACCCCGCCCGGATCCGGAGCTGGGGACGGCTCTTCGCGATGTGAGCGCCGAGCCGAAGAACGGGAGCCCCACATGACCGAACCCTGGACCCTGAGCATCGCCGAGCTCGCGGATCTCTTCCAGAGCGGCGAGACCGATCCCGTCGCCGTGGTCGAGGCGTTCCGGCGCCGCATCGCCGACCGGGATCCGGAGCTCAACTGCTACGTGGCGATGAACCCGACGCTCGACGCCGAAGCCCGCCGGAGCGCGGCGCGCTGGCGCGACGGCGTGCCGCTCTCCGCGCTCGACGGCGTGCCGATCGCGGTCAAGGACAACCTGGTCGCCGCCGGCATGCCCGCGACCTGGGGCAGCGCCGCCTTCGCCGACGACATCCGCGCCGCCGACGAGCTTCCGCTCGCGCGGTTGCGGGCCGCCGGGGCGATCGTACTCGGCAAGACCAACACGCCGGAATTCGCGGTCGACGGCTACACGAGCAACGCGCGCTTCGGCACGACCCGGAACGCCCTGAACCCGGCGCTGACCCCCGGCGGCTCCTCGGGCGGCTCCGCCAGCGCGGTCGCCGCCGGCATGGCCATGGCGGCGCTCGGGACCGACGGCGGCGGGTCGATCCGGCGGCCGGCCGGCTATACCGGGCTCTACGGGCTCAAGCCGGGCATCGGCGCGATCCCGCGCTCGGGCGGCCTGCCACAGGTCCTGCTCGATTTCGAGGTCGTCGGCGGGCTCGCCCGATCGGTCGCCGATCTGCGGCTGCTGCACGATTGCCTGGCGGGACCGGACCGCCGGGATCCGGCATCGCGGAGCTATCCGCGGGTTCCGGCCTCCGCCGGGCTGCTGCGCATCCTGCATGTGCCGACCCTCGCGAACCAGCCCTGCGACCGGGCCATCCTCGATGCCAGCGATCGTGCCGCCGAGACGATGCGGAGCCTCGGCCATCTGGTCCAGACGGCCGAGATGCCGGTGGACCTCGCGGCGCTGAACGCGATCTGGCCGCGGATCGCACGGATCGGACTGGCAAGGATGTTCGACGCCGCCCCGCATCTCGCCGCCCGGGCCTCGCCGCCCTATCTGGAGATGGCGGTGGAGGGCCGCAATATCCCGGCGGTGCAGCTCTGGGAGATCTTCGACATCGTCCGGGACCTGCGCAGGGACGCCGCGCGGATCTTCGCGGATTGGGATGTCGTGATGATGCCCTGCGCCGCCGCCCGCCCCTGGGCCGCCGCGACCCCCTATCCCGACACGATCGACGGCCGGAGCGTCGGCCCCCGTGGCCATGCGATCTATACCGGCTGGGTCAATGCCGCGGGCATCCCTGGCCTGGCCATTCCCGTCGGCCCGCCGGTGGAGGGCATCCCGGTCGGCCTCCAGCTCATCGCCGACATCGGGCAGGAGGACCTCCTGCTCGGCCTCGCTGCCGATCATGGGCGGGCTGCGCCATTGCAACCTGCCCGGCTGCGCGGATAGACCGACCTTGCAGGGACATGCGAAAGGGCAGGGGCGAGATGGGTGACGCGGCGTTCGTGCAGGAGGCGATCGACCTCGCCCGCGAAAACGTCGGCCGAGGCGGCCGTCCCTTCGGTGCGGTGCTGATCCGGGACGGCGAGGTGATCGTCCGCGCCGGCAACTGGCTGGAGGCCGATCACGACCCGACCGCCCATGCCGAACTGATAGCGCCCGGCGACGCCGGGCAGCCCGAGCTCGACCGCCTCTGGGCCGCGCGATCGGCGAAGACGGCCTAGGATCCGAAGATGACGAGCCTGGCGAATGCGCCTGCCTCGCGGCGAGCCGCGCTGGCCTTCCTCATCGTGGTGATCGCGCTCAACCTGCGGCCCTTCCTGGCCGCACCGGGCCCGATCCTGCCACATATCGCCGCGGACACCGGGCTCGGCCTCGGCGCCTTGTCGCTCCTGACCCTCCTGCCGATGATGCTGATGGGGATCGGGGCCTTCGCGTCGCCGCCGATCCAGGCCAGGATCGGCACGCGGCGCGGGCTTCTCTCGGCGCTGGCGTTGCTGTTCCTGGGGGGCGCGCTCCGGCTCTTCGCCGCGAACGGCATGCTCCTGATCGCGACGGCGCTCCTCTGTGGCGCGGGTGCGGCCTTCATCCAATCGGCGCTTCCGGGACTGATCAAGGAGAAGTTCCCCGCGAGCGTCGCGGGCATGACCGGGCTCTATTCCGCGATGATCATGACGGGCGGCGCCCTGGGCGCGCAGCTAACGCCGGCGCTGGTGGAAAGCGGCTGGCCCTGGACCTCGGCGCTGGCCGCCCTGTCGCTGCCCGTGCTCTTCGCCATGGCGGTCGCCGCCGGGCTCCTGTCGGAAACGCGGGTCGTCCGTCCCGAGCGCGGCCTGGTCACCCAGCTCCTCCGCCGGCGCAGAACCTGGGTCCTGATGGCGGCCTTCGGCCTGATCAACGGCGGCTATTCGTCGATGATCGCCTGGCTCGCGCCCTATTACCAGGCGCAGGGCTGGAGCAGCGCCGAGAGCGGCGTCCTGATCGCGATCATGGCGATCAGCCAGGGCTTCGGCGCCGTCGTCCTGCCGCTGCTCGCCCGCAACCGGACCGACCGCCGCCCCTGGCTCTGGACCAGCATCGCCATGCAGGCCGCAGGCTTCGCCGGACTGGTGCTCGCTCCGTCGGTGCTGCCGGTGCTCTGGGTGGTGCTCTGCGGCGTCGGACTGGCCGGCAGCTTCGCGCTCTGCCTAATCGTGGCGCTCGATCATCTTCCGAACCCCGCCCAGGCCGGCCCGCTCGCCGCGCTCATGCAGGGCGGCGGCTTCATCGTCGCGGCCACCCCGCCGCTCATCCTGGCGGGCATCCACCAGGCCACGGGAAGCTTCGCCGACGGCTGGATCATGCATCTCCTCTGGATCGCCACGGCCACCGTCCTCGTCGGCCGCTTCGTCCCGGAACGGTATCCGGAGGTCATGGGGCGAGACCTTGCCGGCGACCTGCTCGAGCCGGGCGGAGCGATTGGCCGCACATGACGATGGAAGATCGAGCGACTACTGTCTGATACCAGTGGATCTCACCTCCACGCCCGTTCCTTGCGCGGCCGAGGGGATCCAGCCCGATCGACCCGTGGCGATCGGGCCGCGCCGGCCCTGCCGGGGGCCGGC
>NZ_DAIUBO010000110.1:0-12465 GCF_036846665.1 Amaricoccus sp.
GGCCTGGGTCGGGGCGCATCATCGCCGAGACTTTGGGGATCGAGTCGGGCGAGGGGGTGCGCCTCGTGCGCGGCAGCCATATCGTGACCCGCCGGCTCTTCGAGCACGACCGGGCCTATATCTTCCAGGGCGCGGACGACCGCATCGTCTTCGCCATCCCCTTCGAGACCGATTTCACGCTCATCGGCACCACCGACCGCGACCACGAGGGCGCGCCGGGCGAGGCGGTCTGCACCCCGGAGGAGGCGGATTACCTGCGGGCCGCGGCCTCGGAATATTTCCGTGCGCCGGTCGCGGCCGAGGACGTGGTCTGGACCTATTCCGGGGTGCGCCCGCTCTATGACGACGGCGCGAAATCCGCCACGGCGGCGACGCGCGAATACGTGCTCTCGCTCGACGCGCCGGGGGATGCGCCGCCGCTGCTCAACGTCTTCGGCGGCAAGATCACCACGCACCGCCGCCTCGCCGAGGCGGCGATGGCGAAGCTCGCGCCGCGTTTTCCCCAGGCGGGCGGCGCCTGGACGGCGCGGGTGCCGCTGCCGGGCGGGGATTTCCGGCATGACGAGCCCGGCCGGCTGATCGGCGCCCTGCTCACGGCCTATCCGTTCCTCGATCCGCGCTGGGCCCGCCGCCTCGTCCGGGCCTATGGCACCGAGGCGCGCGAGATCCTCGGCGAAGCGCGCAACGCCGAGGATCTCGGTCGGCGCTTCGGCCACGACCTGACCGAGGCGGAGGTCGTGTGGCTGATGGAGCGGGAATGGGCGCGCAGCGCGGCGGACGTGCTCTGGCGGCGCTCGAAGCTCGGGCTGCGGCTCGACGCGGGAGAAGCCGCCGCGCTCGATGCCTGGATGGAGGAGCGGACCGCCGGCGCCCCGGCGCCCCGTCACGGCCCCGTCACCGAAACGGTGTAAGCCTCGGCCAGCCCGATGGGACGGGCGCGACGGCGCGGCCGGATCCGGTGTCAGGGTCTTCGGAAATGTTTCGTGCGCGGTAAGTTGTACCGGCCCCCGTCGGTCCCGCGGGCGGCACCATGTGAGCCCCGGTCGAAGGGACCGGATGTCGCCCGACCGGCAAGGTCAGAAAATCATCGTGACAACAATGGAGTATGCCATGTCCCGCTGCGGGACGCCGCCACATGCCCCCGCGGACTCGGCACCAGACGGAACCGCGCGCGCCTGACAGGCAGACGCGCGCGGACAGCCAGCCCACGATCGTGGCCGGCGCTCAGGCCTCGACGATGCTCCAGGGAGCGTCGTAGTGATGCTCCTCGAGGTTGCCGGCCGTCGGGATGCGGTCGACGATCACGAAATCGGCGGTGCGCCCGAGCGGCGTCAGCACCCCGTGCCAGACGCCGCGCAGGTAGTTCACCCCCTGGCGGCCGTTGGTGATGAAGGCGCGCGGCCGGCCGGGCGTGCCGGCCTCTTCCGCAGCGACGATCACCATGAAGGGATCCTCGGACATCGGCAGGAAGGCCTGGCTGCCGTAGGGATGGCGCTCGACCATCGTCAGCTCGTAGGGCAGCGCATAGGGGCGGCCGCGGCCGGCGCTGATGCCGATGCGGGACCCCTCGCCGTCGAAATCCACCCGCGCGAGATCGTGGAAGCGATCGCACATGCCGGCGTTGATCTGGAAGCTGGGCTCGCCGTGCGTCTCGATGACGTCCCCGTAGGGGGCGAAGGCCTCGGCGGTGAGCGGCTCCAGCGCGATCTCGCGGCTCATGGGCGGCCCCCCGGCCCGAAGCCGCGCGGCAGCCGGGCGTGGCGGTTCACGTCCTTGTAGAGCAGGTAGCGGAAGCGCCCCGGTCCCCCGGCGTAGCAGGCCTGCGGGCAGAAGGCGCGCAGCCACATGAAGTCCCCGGCCTGGACCTCGACCCAGTCGCGGTTGAGCTTGTAGACCGCCTTGCCCTCGAGCACGTAGAGCCCGTGCTCCATGATGTGGGTCTCCTCGAAGGGGATGAGCCCCCCGGGCTCGAAGGTGACCACGGTCACATGCATGTCGTGGCGCAGGTCCTCGGGGTCGACGAAGCGGGTGGTGGCCCATCGACCCTGTGTGTCCGGCATCGGGCTCGGCGCGATGTCGCGCTCGTCGAGGAAAAGCGGATCGGGGGCCTCGAGGCCCTCGGCCGGCTCCCAGGCCTTGCGGATCCAGTGGAAGCGCGCCGGGACGTCGCCCGCGTTGCGCAGGGTCCAGGCGCTGCCCGGCGGCAGATAGGCGTAGCAGCCGGAGGCGAGCTCATGGGCCGCGCCGTCGAGGGTGACGGTGATGCCGCCCTCCACGACGAAGAGCACGCCCTCCGCCCCGGCATCGGGTTCCGGGCGGTCGCTGCCGCCGCGGGGGGAGACCTCCATGATGTATTGCGAGAAGGTCTCGGCGAAGCCCGAGAGCGGCCGCGCGATGATCCAGGCCCGGGTCCCGCTCCAGTTGGGCAGGAAGCTGGTGACGATGTCCGACATGACCCCCTTGGGGATCACCGCATAGGCCTCGGTGAAGACCGCGCGGCCGGTCATCAGCTCGGATTGCGCCGGCAGGCCGCCGGCGGGCGCGTAATAGCTGCGCGGGAAGGGGCTTTGCTCGTTCATGGCAGCATGTCCTCGAGGCGAAGTTGGGCGATGCGTTCGACCTGGGTGCAGGCGGTGGCGAATTCCCTGTCCCGGTCGTTGGCGATGCGCGATTCGAAGGCGGCGAGAATCCCGGCCTTGTCGTGGTCGCGCACCGCGATGATGAAGGGAAAGCCGAACTTGCCCTGATAGGTGTCGTTGAGCTCGGTGAAGCGCGCGCGCTCGGCGTCGGTGAGCGCGTCGAGCCCGGCGCCGGCCTGCTCGGCGGTCGATTCCGGCGTCAGCCGCTTGGCGGCGGCGAGCTTGCCCGCGAGATCGGGGTGGGCGGTCAGCACGCCGAGCCGCTCGCGCTCCTCGGCGGCGCGGAAGGCGCGGGCCAGCACGTTGTGCACGCCGGCGGCGGAATCATGCGCCGGGCCGAGCTCGAGGTCGAAGGCGCGCTCCGCGATCCAGGCGCTGTGCTCGAAGACGCCGCCGAACCGGGCGACGAAGTCGTCGCGGCTCATGGTCGTGGGCCGCGGCGCACCCACCGGCGGCGCCGGATGGCGGGCCTTCCAATGCGTGGCGATCTCGCTGCGGGTGGCGAACCAGCCGCCGCCCCGGGCCTGTACGTGGTCGATGAAATCGGCGAGGCCCTTGATCCGGCCCGGCCGGCCGATCAGCCGGCAGTGGAGGCCCACCGACATCATCTTGGGGCTGCCGGCTTCGCCCTCGGCGTGCAGCGTGTCGAAGGTGTCGCGCAGGTAGACGAAGAAATCCTCGGAGGTGTGGAAGGTGCCGGCCGAGAACCGCATGTCGTTGGTCTCGAGGCTGTAGGGGATCATCAGCTGCTGGCGGCCGGCGTGCTCGAACCAGGAGGGCACGTCGTCGTCCATGTTGTCGGCCAGCCAGTCGAAGGCGCCGCTCTCCGCGGCGATCTCGACGGTGTTGTGCGAGCAGCGGCCCGTGTACCAGCCGCGCGGCGGCTCGCCCACAACTTCCGTGTGGAGCTTGATGGCCTCGGCCATGTGCCGGGCTTCCTCGTCACGGCCGAACTTCGCGTAGTTGATCCACTTCAGCCCGTGGCTGGCGATCTCGAAACCGGCGTCCTTCATCGCCGCGACCTGAACGGGCGAGCGGGCCAGCGCCGTGGCGACGCCGTAGATGGTGAGCGGTACGTTGCGCGAGACCACCAGGTCGCGAACCCGCCAGAAACCGGCGCGGGCGCCGTATTCGTAGATCGACTCCATGCCCCAGTGCCGCATGCCGGGCCAGGGCTGGGCGTTGGGGATCTCCGAGAGGAAGGCCTCTGAGGCTTCGTCGCCGTGGAGGATGCAGTTCTCGCCACCCTCTTCGTAATTCAGGACCAGGCTGATGGCGACCTTGGCCCCGTCCGGCCATTCGATGGCGGGAGGGTTGGGGCCGTAGCCGATCAGATTCCTGGGGTAGCGCGTCATTGGGTGTCCTCCTCGCCCTTGGTTTGGAGGCGAGCATAGGGAGTTGTCCGGAGATTCGGCTACATTATCTTTTTGAAGGATTTTCGCCTCAACCCGGCTGGTCTTGCGGGCGCCGTTGCGGCGATACTCCCGGCCAGCAAAGCGGAGGGAACGGCGAATGACTGGAACGGACGGCTATCTTTCGACCCATGTGCTGGACGCGGCGCGGGGTTGCCCGGCAGCAGGGATGCGGATCGATCTCTACCGGATCGAGGGCGAATCGCGCGCGCTGGTGCGCTCGCTCACCACCAATTCCGACGGGCGGACCGATTCGCCGGTGCTGCCGAAGGGCGAGATGCCGGTCGGGGTCTATGAGCTCGTCTTCCATGCCGGGGACTATCTCGACGGTGCCGGGATCGCCGGCGAATCGCCGCGCTTCCTCGACCAGATCCCGATCCGCTTCGGAATCGCCGACGTGAGCGTCCATTACCATGTGCCGCTCCTGCTCTCGCCCTACAGCTATTCGACCTATCGCGGCAGCTGAGGCGCGCCGGTCCGGGATCGACGGGCGCCGGCCATGCGGCGAAGCTGGCCGGCGTCCGAGCGGAACCGAAAGGAGGACCCGAGAATGCGCAGCTTTGCCCCCGCCCTGACTATGGCCGCCCTTCTGCCCTGGACGGCGATGGCCCAGATCGATTTCTCTCACGGACCCGAGGAGGGTGCCGTGACCTGCGGGCAGTTCGTGGTGATGGATTCCGTCGGTCAGATGAAGGCGCTGACGGCCGTCGAGCCGATCGGCGGCGAGATGCCCGACGCCGATCAGGCGCTGGCGGCGCAATGGGCGGCGACGGTGAACGCCGCCTGCACCGGCCATCCCGACCGGCTTCTCCAGGACGTCGCCGTCGAGGCGCTGGGCGGCAACTAGGCGTCGCGCCCTGGGTGCGGCCGGGCGCGTCCCGCGTCAGGTCGGGGCGGCGGCGGGGATCCGCTCGAGGATCTCGCCGAGCGCCGTCTTGCAGGCGGGAACCATGAAATCCATGAAGAGGCGGCTCTTGGGGTCCTGGAGGCGCTTGTGCGGATAGAGGCAGGCGAGTTGGACGTCGAGCGGCGGCTCCGCTTCGGCCACCACGACGAGCGCACCGCTGCGAAGGTGCTCGGCGATCTCGAAGGCGGGCTTGAGCGCGATGCCGCGCCCTGCCAGTGCCCAGGCCGTCAGCACGTCGCCGTCATCGGATTCGAAAGAGCCCTGCACCTCGTAGCGGCGCGGCCCGGTGGCGGTCTGCAGGGTCCAGACGAATTCGCGCGCGCCCGGAAAGCGCAGGAGCAGGCAATTGTGCCCGCCCGTGACCAGATCCTCGCCGCTCATGGGCATGCCGTGGCGCGCCACATAGTCCGGGGAGGCGCAGAGCACCCGGCGGCAATCGGCGATCGGCCGCAGGCGCAGGTTCGAATCCTCCAGATCCCCGAGCATGAAGATGACGTCGAGCCCCTCGGCGGTGACGTCGAGCTTGCGGTCGGATAGCCGCAGGCGCACGTCGATCTCGGGATAGAGATCGTTGAATTCCGGGATGAGCGGCGCGATCAGCCGCTTGCCGATCCCCAGCGGTGCCGCGACATGGATCGAGCCGCGGGGCTTGCGCGAGACCTCGGCGACCTCGGCCTCGGCCTCCTCGATGGCGGCGAGGATCCTGAGCGCCCCCTTGTAGAAGATCCGCCCCTGTTCGGTCGGCTGAAGGCTGCGGGTCGTGCGGTTGAAGAGGCGCACGCCCAGGTGCTTCTCCAGTTCGGCGACGCGCGCGCTGACCACCGCCGGCGAGACGCGCTGGTCGCGCCCCGCGGCTGACATGCTGCCGAGATCGCAGACCCGCACGAAGGTTCGCAACGTGTTCACGTAGGACATGGCGCGACGCTATCATTTTCAGGGGAATCCCGAAAGTGCTGGCGCATCGCGGGGATTCCCACGAAGGTCCGGATCTGAGAAGGTCGGGGAATCAACTGGGGAGGACAGGATGTACGCATTCCCGATCATCTGGGACTGGATCGCCTTTGCCGTGCGCTGGCTGCACGTGATCACCGGCATCGCCTGGATTGGATCGTCGTTTTATTTCGTCGCGCTCGATCTCGGGCTGCGAAAAGTGCCGAATCTGCCCGAAGGCGCCCATGGCGAGGAATGGCAGGTGCATGGCGGCGGCTTCTACCACATCCAGAAATATCTGGTGGCGCCGGAGCAGATGCCGGACCACCTGGTCTGGTTCAAGTGGGAGAGCTACGTGACCTGGCTCTCGGGCTTCACGATGCTCGCCATCGTCTATTACGCCGGGGCGGATCTCTTCCTGGTTGACCGGCATGTGCTGGACGTGCCCTCGTGGGTGGCGATCCTGATCTCCCTCGCCTCGCTGAGCGTGGGCTGGCTGCTCTACGACAATCTCTGCAAGTCGAAGCTGGCGGAGAATCCGACCACGCTGATGGTGCTGCTCTTCATCATCCTGGTGGCGATGGCCTGGGGCTATACGCAGGTCTTCACCGGGCGCGCGGCACTCCTGCATCTCGGCGCCTTCACCGCGACGATCATGTCGGCCAACGTCTTCTTCGTCATCATCCCGAACCAGAAGATCGTGGTTGCGGATCTGAAGGCCGGACGCACGCCGGATCCGAAATACGGCAAGATCGCCAAGCTGCGCTCGACGCACAACAACTACCTGACGCTGCCGGTTCTGTTCCTGATGCTGTCGAATCACTATCCGCTGGCATTCGGGACGCAGTACAACTGGCTGATCGCGAGCCTCGTCTTCCTGATGGGCGTGACGATCCGGCATTACTTCAACACGATGCATGCGCGGAAGGGCGAACCCCGCTGGACCTGGCTCGCCACGGCGATCCTCTTCATCCTGATCGCCTGGCTCTCGACCGTTCCCGCCTCGCAGCCCGACGCGGCGGAGGAGGAGGACGCAGCGACGCTCTCGCCCGTCGAGATGCAGTTCGCCTCGGCCGAGGGCTTCAGCGACGTGGCCGACACGGTGATGGGGCGCTGCTCGATGTGCCATGCCTCCGAGGTCTTCTGGCCGGGGCTGCATACCGCGCCCAAGGGGGTCGTGCTCGAGACCGAGGCGCAGATCGCCGCGCACGCCCGCGAGATCTATCTCCAGGCCGGCCGGTCCCATGCCATGCCGCCGGGCAATGTCACCGACATCGAGCCGTCGGAACGGCAGATGATCGTCGACTGGTACGAGGCCGCCACCAGGGGCTAGGCGAGCGGCTGCCTGCCGCGGCTTAAGGATCGCCGGGAATAGTCCTTTCGAGGCCGGCGCGCTTTGCCTATCATCGTTCCACGCATGGCGCCCGCCTCCAGGCGGGCGTCTCCGTTATGAGGATCGAGGCTTGGGCAAGGACGGAGCGCGCGATTCACCCTCCGCTGGCACGGCGGAGAACTGGGGACGGCCGGACCGCATCCGGGCCGGCGCAGTCTCCGGTCCGTGGCGGAGTGGGCCGCGTGCCGATCACGGCGAGGGCGGCGCCGCTCCGCCGCCGCGCGGCGGGACGGGACATGGTGTCGCGGCGGCCCTGGCCAAGGCGCGGGCCAAGCCCACCGGCGCGACCGGCCGCATGGACGGCGGGCCGCAGCCGCGCGCGGCCGCTCCGCAGGCGCGGCAGGTCGAGCCGGATCTTGTCGAGCCCGACTATCGCGACCCCGAATACCGCGAGATCGGCGAGACCATGGACCGCCAGCGCCGGTCGGTTCGCCTGGCGATCGCCGCGGGCGTGCTGACCGCCCTGGCCATCGTGGGCGCGGCCTTTCTGCTGCGGCTCGGCGCCTGGCCGGAACGGGCGTCTCCCGAGGCCCCCGCCGAGACCGTGGCGGCCACCGCCCCGCCGGTCGCGTCCGCCCCGAGCCCGACGCCCTCCGCCGCCGCGGAGGAGCCCGGCGCGATCCGGCTGCGGGTCGGGCCCAATCTCGCGCCCGAGCGGCGCGAGCAGATCGCTGCGGCGCTCGAGGCCGAGGGATACGGTCCGGTCGTCATGGAGGTGCTGCCGTTCCAGATCGCCGCCTCGAGGGTCGGGTACTACCGTGCGGAGGACGAGGCCCCGGCGGCCGCGCTGGCGCGGTTCCTCTCGGGCATGCTGGGCGACGGCGGGATCGAGGTCTCGACCCGCGACTACGGCAAGCTGCTCAACGACACCGAGCCCGGCCGGCTGGACGTCTGGATCGAGGGCTAGATGGCGCGGCCGGGCGCTCCCCGCAAGCTCCGGTTTCGCGGCGCCGCGGGCCTCGCGGCGCTCATCCTGGCGGCGGGGCCGGCGCCGGCCCAGGATTTCACCGCCATCGGCGCCGAGGCCATCGCCATCGTCCAGGCCGAACTCGCCGAGCTCGAACGGCAACGCAGCGCCCTTCAGGCGGAGATCGCGGCACTCGAAGGCCGGCGGGCGGAAACGACCGCGGATCTGACGGCGCGGCAGGAGGTTCGCAGCGGGGAACTGGCCGGGCTCGAGGCCGAGGCGCAGGCGCGGCTCGAGGCGCTCGGCGAGGCGGCGCAGCGGCAGCTGGCCCAAACCGAGGCGGCCACGCAGCAACTGGACGCCATCGAAGCCACGATCGCGGCGCGGCGGAAGGAAGCCGATCGCGCCGAATTGGAGATCGCCGCGCTGGAGCGCGACCGCGCCGAAACCATTGCGGCGCTTGCGGAGGCGGAGGCCGCCACAGCGCGGGCCGGCGAGCTCGAAACCCGGATCGAGGGGCTGGAATCGGAAGCCGCGGCGCTGGAATCGCGCAAGAACGGCCTCGAAGCCGAGCTGGTGGCGGCCGAGGGCCGCCTGGCCCGGCTGCAATCGGCGATAGCCGAGGCCGAGGCCGAAGCGCCGCCGCAACCCGGTCAGGCGGCGGAACCGGCAGCCGACGCTGGCGGGCGCCGCTCGGCACTCAGCATCGCGACCGCGCTCGCCACGGCACCGGGGCTCGGGGGCGCGAGCGACGCGGAGCTGGGCCTGCTGGCCGGGGAGCTGCGGGACGGCGCCTGCGTGACCGACGCGCTCGGGGCGGCTTTCGGCGGGATCAACCGCTTCACCGCGGCGGCGCTGGTGCGGGGGCTGGGCGATTGCTGAGGCCGGCGCTGCGCGCGACGCCCGGGCGCCGCCGCCTTCGCCTGCCCGGGCTCGGGCTGCTGGCCGTGCTGCTGCCGGCGGCGCTGGCGGCGCAGGAGGTCGAGGTCAATATCGTCGCCGCCGGCCCAGCCGAGACCGATACGGCGATCGGCCGAGACATCGTGGCGGCCGCCGGGACCTGCGGCCTGACGCTCGAAGTCCAGCCCACGGCTGGCGCGCTGGAGAACGCCGCCGCGATCCGCGACCGGCGGCGCACGCAGCTCGGCTTCATGCAGGACGACGTTCTGGAATACCTGCAGACCTTCGGCCCGGAGGATCCGGCGCTGCGGCGGATCGCCGACGGATTGCGGGTGGTCTTTCCGCTCTATGTCTCGGAGATTCATCTGCTCGCGCGGCGCGACATCGCCGGGCTCGCGGATCTGTCGGGGCAGCGGGTCTCGGTCGGGCTCGCCGAAAGCGGGACCTTCATCACCGCCGGGCTGGTGCTCGATCTCGCCGAGGTCCGGCCCGCGGCGCGGATCGACGATCTCGGCCCCGAGGCGGCGCTGGAGGCGCTGCTCGCGGGCGAGATTGACGCGATGTTCGCCGTCACCGCCGCCCCGGCCGAGCTCTTCCGCGACCCGCGGCTAGGCGATGGCCGCTACCACCTGCTGGCGCTGCACGAGCCGGCGCTGGCGGCGGTCTATGCGCCGGCGACGATCGCGGCGGGGAGCTATCCGATGGTCGATGCGGACGTCCATGTGCTCGCGGTCCGCACCCTGCTGATGGCCTATGGCTTCAGGCCGCCGGTCAATTCCTACCACCGGGCGAGCTGCACGGCGATCGCGGATGTCGCGCACGTGATCCTGTCGCAGATGGACGTCCTGACGGCCCGGGGGCACGCAAAATGGCGCGCCGTCGATCTGACGGCGATCCCCGAGGGCTGGCCGATCTCCGATTGCGCCATGGACGGGCTCGACCCCGGCCATGTCCTGGCCTGCCCCACGCCGGATGCGCCCGCCGCCGCGGGTGCCGTACCACCGGTGCCGGACGGGCCGAACGCGCCCTTCCTGCGCCGGGTCTGCGCGGTGACCGGGTGCTGACACGCGCACCGTTTCAATGGCCTGCGACGCAGCCACACGTTCCGCCCGGGTCGGGGGTTCCCCGGCCCGGTCGACCCGAACCGGCGATTGCGAGGCGACCCGCCTCGCGCCGATCCGAAGCGATCGTCCAGACCTCATCTGGAATTCAGTGCAATAACAATTACTTGCATGGCGTCCCACTGCGGGACGCCCCCGGGGCCGCCGCGCCAAATCCATCGGACGGAGGTCGTTTCAGCCCTTGTAGCCGCCCATCTCGCAGACGACGCGCCATTCCGCCTCGCTGACCGGCTGGACCGAGAGGCGGGTGTTGTTGACGAGCACCATGCCGGCGAGCCGCGGCTCGGCCTTGCAGGCCTCGAGCGTCACCGGCTTGGGGAAGGGCGCCACCGCGCGGATGTCGACGCATTCCCAGCGTGCATCCTCGGTGGTGCTGTCGGGGTGGGCCACGGCGATCACCTCGACCACGCCGACCACGGCCTTCTCCGCCTGGGAATGATAGAAGAAGCCGAGATCGCCGGGCTTCATCAGCCGCATGTTGTTGCGCGCCTGATAGTTGCGCACCCCGTCCCATTCCTGGCCCGCCTCGCCGCGCGCCACCTGGTCGTCCCAGCTCCAGGCTTCCGCTTCCGACTTGAAGAGCCAGTATGCCATCTCCGCCCCTTTCCCGTCCGGGTTCCGCCGATGCCGGGGCTCTATCGCGGACCGGCCGACGACGCCAGCCCGCGGCGCTGCGCCAATATGAGGAGTCGATCAGCCGGCGGCGGGGCGTCACTCCTCGCGCAGCGGCCGGGAGAGCAGCGCCTCCATCGCGCCGGCGATGGTGAGCCCGCCCTCGAGCACGCCGGCCACCGCGGCGGCGATCGGCAGCTCGACGCCGCGGCCCTCCGCAAGTCGGCAGGCGGCGCGGGCGGTGGCCACGCCCTCGACGGTGCCGCCGGGTCGGGCCGCGCCGGCGCCGAGCGCGCGACCGAGGGTGAAGTTGCGCGACTGAGAGGAGTTGCAGGTGAGCGAGAGGTCGCCGAGCCCCGAAAGCCCGGCCAGCGTCTCGGGGCGCCCGCCGAGCGCGACCGCGAGTCGGCTCATCTCGGCGAAGCCGCGGGTCATCAGCGCGGCGCGGGCGGAATGGCCGAGACCTGCGCCCTCGGCCATGCCGCAGGCGATGGCGACGACGTTCTTGAGCGCCCCGCCGAGCTCGGCGCCGGTTACGTCGTCGGTGAGATAGAGCCGCAGCCGCGGAGCGGCCAGCGCGGCCTGCAGCGCGCGGCCGCGCGTGGAATCGCCGCAGGCCAGGGTGAGCGCCGTGGGCAGGCCGCGGGCGATCTCGCCGGCGAAGCCGGGCCCGGTGAGCGCGGCCAGCGCATGGCCCGGGCTCGCGGCGGCGGCGATCTCGGTCTGGAGCCTTAAGGTGGCCGCGTCGATGCCCTTGGCGCAGAGCACCAGCGGCACGTCGGGCAGATCGCCGCCATGGGCGGCGAGAAAGGCGCCGGTCGCCTGCGCCGGCACCACCAGCAGCAGGATCTCCGCGCCGGCGAGGTGGGCGAGATCGGCGGTGACGCCGAGCGACTCCGGCAGGGGCACGCCGGGAAGCCGCGCGCGGTTCTCCCGGCAGGCCGCGATCTCGTCCATGGCGGCGGCGTCGCGGCCCCAGAGCAGGGTGTCGCGGCCGGCCGCTGCCTGAACCGCGGCCAGCGCGGTGCCGAAGGCGCCGGCTCCGAGCACGCCGATCACGCCTTGGCTCCCTTGCGGCCCGAGCCGAGCATGGGCGCGGCCGCGGCATCGAGCGGCCAGCGCGGCCGCGCCGGGAGATCGAGCGCGTCCGGCCCGCGCAGCGCCATGCGTTCGGCCGCCGCCCAGGCGGTGATGGCGCCGTTGTCGGTGCAGAGCGCGCCCGGCGGCGCGAGCCAGGCGAAGGCTTCGGCCGCCGCCACGGCCTCCAGCGCGGCTCGGATCGCGCGATTGGCGGCGACCCCGCCGGCGACGGCCAGCGTCGTCGTCCCGTGGCGCGCGGCGAAGGCGCGCAGCGCCCGGCGGGTCTTCTCCTCCAGCGTGGCGGTGACCGCCGCCTGGAAGCCGGCGCAGAGATCGGCCCGATCGGCGCGGGTGATGCCGCCCTGCGCCGCCACCAGCCGGTCGCAGGCCCGCCGCACCGCGGTCTTGAGCCCGGCGAAGGAGAGGTCGCAGCCCTCGCGGTCGAGCAGCGGCCGGGGGAAGTCGAAGCGGTCCGGGTCGCCGCCGAGCGCCTCGGCCTCCAGCGCCGGGCCGCCGGGCGCGGCGAGGCCGAGATGGCGGGCGATCTTGTCGAAGGCCTCGCCG
>NZ_DAIUBO010000111.1:0-12275 GCF_036846665.1 Amaricoccus sp.
CGCGGGGCACGCCCCCACTCAGCGCGCCGCGGCCGCCATTGGCCTTCGGCGCCGCCCAGGCGCAGCCCGGCGGCGCGAGCTTGCCCGCCCCCTCGGACATGGGCGCGAGCAGCGGCAGCCCGCCGGTCCTGTCGGTCACCGTCTCGTAGGCGATCGCGGTGACGCCGGATTCGAGCAGATCGCGGGTCTGATCGGGGTCGGGCGCGAGATGCAGATAGGTGAAGAGCAGCTGTCCCTCGCGCAGCCGGGCCCGCTCGACCGGCTGGGGCTCCTTGACCTTCACCACCATTTCCGCCCGCGCGAAGACCTCCTCGGCCGATCCCACGATCTCCGCGCCGATCGCCGCGTAGTCGGCGTCCGGGAATCCCGATCCCGCGCCCGCGCCCGCTTCCATCAGAACCGAATGGCCGTGCGCGACGGCTTCGCGGGCGGCGGCCGGCGTGATGCCGACGCGGTATTCCTGGTTCTTGATCTCCTTCGGGCAGCCGATGAGCATTCCTTCCTCCCTTCGTGTTCGTTGCCGGCGGTTCCGAGCATGGCGCCTGCGGCGCCCAGGTGGCTGCGAGCCTGCCGGCCTTTCGTCCAGGCTCCGGCACGATCCCACGACAAAGTCCCGGTTGGCGCAAGGATCTTCTGTCACCGGCTTTCGATTCGATCGACCCGGGGAACCTCCGTCTCGCCCGGGCCGACACGCGGATCTCCGGCCATGCCCCGGGTGAGGACGGCGGGGTGGCCGGGCCGCGAATCAGGAAGGGCCGCGCGTTGGCCCCGGGAGGGGCCGGGGCGCTGTCCTGCGCGGGGGGCAGGGGCCGACGCAGCGGGACGCGAGTATGGGGCCGGCCCATGAGCGAGCAAACAAAGCTGTGATGGCCCTCCGGAAATTGGGAGAAAGTTCCGAGCTTCGAGTTGCGCCGGGGAATTTTCTTGCTAAGTTGCCGTCGCCGCAAGACGGCGGCATGCACAGACTGGAGCGACTGAAATGAAGAGGATTCTCATGACGGTTGCGATCGCCGGGGCCGCGAGCCTTCCGGCGTTTGCTCAGGATGCCGCCACGATGGCTTGCGCGGATTACGCCGCCATGGACAACGCCGGCCAGATGGCGGCGATCGCCGAGCTCGAATCGGCGAACGCGGAGATGGCGTCCAGCCAGGAAATCACCTCCGAAGAGATCCATCAGAAGCTGACCGCCGACTGCACGGGCGATCTCACGCTGATGGACGTCTACAAGAGCTACTTCGAATAAGCCTCTCCTTCGATGAGAGCGATGCGAAGGGGCGCCAGCCCCTTCGCAACATTCGGGTCCGCTCCGACGACGCCCGGGCCGCGGCTCGCCGCCCGGAACGGAGGATCCGGCTTCGGTATGGTGTCGTCCGCCAGTTCCGGATCGGGATTGCCGCGGAAGCGCGGGCTCGTCTATCCTAGACCGCCATGCCCAGCGCTGCAGCCTCCCCGATGGCCGGAACCTATCTGATCGCCCCCGATCCCGACGGCGCGCGGCTCACGCGCATCGTGCGCGGGCTCGACCAGACCGGTGCCGAGCAGGACATCCGGGTCGTCGAGGAACGGCCGCTGACGATCTTCCTCAACGGGCAGGAGATCGTCACCGCCATGACCATCGGCGACCATCCCGCCTATCTGGCCGTGGGCTTCCTGCTCAACCAGGGCATGCTGCGGCCGGAGGACGTCATCCTCGGCGTCGACCATGACGAGGAGGTCGAGGCCGTCGTCGTCCGGACGGCGCGCCAGACCGATTACGAGGAGAAGCTCCGCAAGAAGACCCGCACCTCGGGATGCGCCGTTGGCACGGTCTTCGGCGACATGATGGCGGGGCTCGAGGGGCTGGTGCTGCCGGCCTCCCGCCTGCCGGTCTCGGATCTCTACGCGCTGGCCGCCGCGATCAACACGACCCCGAGCCTCTATCTCGCCGCCGGCGCGATCCATGGCACGGTGCTGTGCCAGGGACGGCGGCCCTTGGTCTACATGGAGGACGTCGGCCGGCACAACGCCGTGGACAAGATCGCGGGCTGGATGGCGCTCGAGCGGGTCGGCGCGACGGACAAGCTGCTCTACACAACCGGGCGGCTGACCTCCGAGATGGTCATCAAGACGGCGCGCATGGGCGTTCCGGCGCTCGCCAGCCGCTCGGGCTTCACCGCCTGGGGGGTCGAAATCGCGCGGCAGGTGGGCCTGACGCTGGTGGGGCGGATGCGCGGCCATCGCTTCGTCTGCCTCTCCGGGGCGGAGCGGCTGGTCTGGGACGTCGATCCCGCCACTATCCCCGACGAGCCGGCGCGGCATCGCCGCAAATCCGCGGGCGAAGTGCCATGATCGCCGGGGTGATCCTCGCGGGCGGCCTCTCGCAGCGCATGGGCGGCGGCGACAAATGCCTGCTGCCGGTCGGGGGCCGCCCGATCCTGGCGCATGTGATCGCGCGCCTCGCGCCCCAGGTCGGGATGCTGGCGCTGAACGCCAATGGCGCGCCGGCGCGCTTTGCGGAATTCGGCCTGCCGGTCCTGCCCGACAGCGTCGGGGATTTCCCCGGCCCGCTCGCCGGCGTGCTGGCCGGCATGGACTGGGCGGCCGAGGGGGAGGCGGAGCTGCTGGTGACCGCCGCGGCCGACACGCCGTTCTTTCCCGAGACTCTGGTGGCCGAGCTGCGCGCCGCGGCGCGCGCCGAAGGCCTGCCGCTGGCGATGGCGGTGACGCGGAACGCCTCCGGCGGAACGGACAGGCACCCGACCTTCGGCCTCTGGCCGGTGGCCCTTCGGGAGGAGCTGCGGGCCACGCTCGCGGCGGGCCAGCGCCGGGTCGTCGCCTTCACCGAGCCGCGCGGCTGCGCGAGGGCGGTCTTTCCCCAGGCCGTTCCCGATCCATTCTTCAACGTCAACGCGCCCGAGGATCTGGCCGCCGCCGATGCCTATCTCGCCGCCGCGACGCGATGAAGGTCTATGGCGTGACGGGCTGGAAGAACTCCGGCAAAACCACGCTCGTCGAGCGTCTGGTGACAGAGATCACCGGCCGCGGGCTGAGCGTCTCCACGATCAAGCACGCGCATCACGCCTTCGACGTGGACCAGCCGGGCAAGGACAGCCATCGCCATCGCCGGGCCGGCGCGAGCCAGGTGCTCGTCTCCTCGTCCAGCCGCTGGGCGCTGATGACCGAGAACCGCGGCCGGCCGGAGCCTGAGCTCGGTGCCCTGATCGGGCAGCTCGCGCCGGTCGATCTGGTGCTGGTCGAAGGGTTCAAGCGCGACCGGCACCCCAAGATCGAAGCGCGGCGCGCGGCGACGGCGCAGGACCTGATCGCGCGAGGCGATCCGACGATCGAGGCCGTCGCGACGGATGCGCCGATCGAGGGGCTGCCGGTCCCGGCTTTCGATCTCGACGACGTCCCCGGGATCGCCGATTTCATCCTCGGCCGGGTCGGGCTGCGGTGACCGCCGCCTTCGATTCGATCCTCGTCGTCGACTGGTCCGCGCCGGACCGGCGCCCGGCCGATCCCGTCCGGATCGGCCTCGCCGGGCAGGGTGAGGAGGCGCCGGACACCTTCCCGACGCGCGAGGCGGCCATGGGCTGGCTTGCCGCCCGTCTGGCGGCGGCGCATGCCGCGGGGCGGCGGGTGCTGGTCGGGTTCGACTTTCCCTTCGGCTGTGCCACCGGCCTCGCCGAGGCGCTGACGGGCGAGGCGAGCGCGCCGGCACTCTGGGAGCATCTGGCGGATCGGTCGCGCGACGGACCCGACGGGCTCGACCTGCCGGATCGGCCCGGGCGCCGGATCGTCGAGGCCCGGGTTCGCTCGGACCGGCCGGTCGAGACGGTCGTGAAGGCGGGCGCAGGCGGCGGGCAGGTTCTGGCCGGATTCTCGGTCCTCCGCGCGCTTCGGCGGGATCCGGCGCTGGCCGGGGCGATCGCGGTCTGGCCCTTCGAAACCGGTCTCGCATGCGGCGGGAAGCCGATCGTGCTGGCCGAGATCCGCCCGTCGCTGCTGCCGGCGGCGCCGGCCGAGGGCGCGATCCGGGGCGAGGACCGGGTCCGCGAGACCGCCCGCGCCCTCGCGGCGCTCGATCGGGAGGGCGCGCTCGCGCCGCTCTTTCTCGGGCCGCCCGATCTCGATGCCGTCGAGCGCGAGATTGTCGTCCGCGAGGAGGGCTGGATTCTCGGCGTCGGCCAGGAGGCGGCCCTGCGTGCCGCCGCGCGGCCGGCGGTGCCGCCGCTGCGCAACGATTGCTTTGCGATGCCGCCGGGGGTGGACTGGGTTCCTGTCGCGGCGGCGCTGGCGAAGCTGCGCGAGGGGTTGAGCCCGGTCGCGGAGCCCGAGACCCTGCCGCTCGGCGCGGCGGGCGGGCGGATCCTGGCCGATCCCGTGGTGGCGCGGCGGTCGCATCCGCCGGGGCCGAATGCCGCCGTGGACGGCTACGGCTTCGCCCATGCCGCGCTCGGCGGATCGCCGCATGTGCTGCCGCTCGCCGAGGGCCGGGCGGCGGCGGGCGTGCCCTATCCGGGCGAGGTGCCGGCGGGGCAGGCGATCCGCATCCTCACCGGCGCGCTGCTGCCGGTGGGCGTCGATACCGTGGTCCTGGAGGAGGATGTCGCCCGGGACGGCGGGGTGATCCGCTTCGCGCGCGGGCTCCGGCGCGGCGCCAATACGCGGGCGGGCGGCGAGGACGTCGAGGGCGGCTCGGAGATCCTGCCCGAAGGGCATCGCTTGCGGCCGCAGGATCTCGCCCTCGCCGCGGCCACGGGGCTGGGATCGCTTCCGGTGCGGCGGCGGCTCCGGGTCGCGGTCCTTTCGACGGGCGACGAGGTGGTGGCGCCGGGCGCGGCGGCGGCGGTCCATCAGGTGCATGACGCCAACCGGCCGATGCTGCTGGAGGTGCTGCGCCGCTGGGATTTCGAGGCGGTCGACCTCGGCCATGCGCGCGACGATCCCGAGGCCATGGCGGCGGCGCTCGACCGGGGCGCGGGGGCGGCCGACGCGCTCCTGACCTCGGGCGGCGCCTCGGCGGGCGACGAGGACCATGTGGCGGCGCTGCTCCGGAGCCGCGGGAGCCTCGAGACCTGGCGCATCGCGGTGAAGCCGGGCCGGCCGCTGGCGCTGGGGCTCTGGCAGGGGCGGCCGGTCTTCGGCCTGCCGGGCAATCCGGTCGCGGCCTTCACCTGCGCCCTGGTCTTCGCGCGGCCCGCGCTGCTGCGCCTTGCCGGCGCCCCCTGGCAGCGGCCGCGGGGCTTCACCGTGCCGGCGGGTTTCGAGAAGGACAAGAAGGCCGGGCGGGTGGAATATCTCCGCGCCCGGCTGACGGAGGGAGGGGCGGCGGAGGTCTTCCGCTCGGAGGGCTCGGGCCGGGTCTCGGGCCTCGTCTGGGCGGCGGGGCTGGTCGAGCTCGGCGACGAAGCCCGCCGGATCCGGCCCGGCGATCCGGTGCGCTACCTGCCGTTTTCCGAGTTCGGGCTCTGAGGCCCGGGGCCGGGACGGATCGGCGGCAAACGCCTGTCCCCATGGGGACAGAAAACATGTATCTGATGTTAAAGGAGTTTTGTGTTAACGCGATCTTGCCCGGGCTCGCCGCGGACGACATCGGGGTGAACTGATCGGCCAAGAAACATCCCGAACCGGCAAAGGCGAGGCATTGCCTCGCGCCGGTTCGTCGGCCGGAGCGCGCGAGCGCGGAGGCCGAGCGGGGTCGGAACTGCCACCTGCCAAATCCGCGAAGAGGAGGCGGCGCCGGAACGGGAGACGGGCGGCGATCCGTGTCAGTCGAAGGCGCCGCTCAGGCGTGCGAGCAGCATGAAGGCCCGGCCGGAGCGGGTATCGGCGATGGCGAGGATCTGGTCGTCCTCGGCGTCGGCGGCGAATTCGCCGAGCACGGCGTCGAAGCGGCGGTGAAAGAAGAGGGCCGTGTCGCGGAAGATCGGATCGGACTTCATCATGCGCCGCGCCGTCGCCAGCACCTCGGGGTCGCGGATCCCGCCCACGGCGGCGACCTCGGGGCCGCGGGCGCCGGCCATGAATCGCCGCCAGTCGCCGGCGGTCCCCGGCTCGACGGCCAGCTCGTCGGCGTAGATGCCTTCCTGCGCCAGGAGGCTCAGCACGTCCTCGGCGGCCTGGAGCATCTGCGCGAGGCTCGGGTGGCGGATCGCGATCTTGAGCGCCCGGAACCCGTCGTGGTCCTTGGCGTCGCGGGGGAAGTCCAGCGCGCGGATCAGCACGTCCCAGCCGGGCTTCGTATCGGGCTCGTTTCCGGTCAGGAGCGGCAGGCTCGGCTGGGCCGGCGGCTCGGGCGGTGTCGCGCGTGCCGTTGGCTCGGGTTGCGGTTCGGGCCGCGGCTCGGGCGCCGGGGCGGGCCGGGGCGAGGGCGCGGCCTCGGGCGTCGGGGCGGCGGGGGCCGGGGGGGCGGTGACGCGCTCGGCGATCTCGCGCAGCGCCTTGTCCGAGCGGGTCAGGGCGGCGGCGATCCGCAGGAGGTGGGATTCGACATCCGGGCCGCGGCTGACGCCGGCGATGCCGGCGCGGACCGCCTCCTGGAGATCCGCCCGGCTCGGGCCGGTGCCGGCCTGGAGGGCGGCGCGGGTGGCGGCGAGCTCCGCCATGAGCGGCGGTGTCACCTCCGCAAGCGCCGCGATCACCTCGCGCTGGCGTGCCAGTTCCTCGGCGAGCCAGGCGGCCAGCCAGACCAGGAGGAGCGGCAGGACCAGGGCCACGAGGAAGAACAGTCCGTCGACGAAGACCGTCCCGCGGTCGAGCACGCCGGCGCTCCGGGCGAAGAACCCGATCGCATAGCTGCAGACCACGGCGATCCAGACCGCGCTCGCGATCGCGGCCCAGCGGCGCGGCCCGGAGAGGTCGCGGAAACGGTCGAGCCAGCCCGCGCGATCCGGGGAGCGGAGCGGCATGGCCGCGCCCCTCACGCCGCGCGGGTCATACGAAGGCGACCGAGACGACCTCGTAGGACCGCGTGCCGCCCGGGGTGCGGACCTCGACGCTGTCGCCGGGCTCCTTGCCGATCAGCGCGCGGGCGAGCGGGGACTTCATGTTGAGAAGCCCCTCCTCGATGCTGGCCTCGGGCTCGCCGACGATCTGGTAGGTCCGCTCTTCCTCGGTGTCCTCGTCGAGGATGACCACGGTCGCGCCGAACTTGATCGGCCCGGACATGCGGGTCGGGTCGATGACCTCGCTTCGGCCGATCATGCCCTCGAGCTCGCGGATGCGGCCCTCGACGAAGCTCTGTCGCTCGCGCGCCGCATGGTATTCGGCGTTCTCGCTCAGGTCGCCGTGCTCGCGGGCCTCGGCGATCGCCTTGATGATGGCCGGGCGCTCGATGCTCTTGAGCTTCTTGAGCTCGGCATCGAGCCGAGCGAATCCCTTGGCGGTCAGCGGAACCTTTTCCATGCCTGTCCTCCGCACCGCAGTCATGTCGCGGTTGAAAAATGCCATCACGATCGCCGATGGTCGTGCCATGGCCCCGATCGCGGACCCAAACGTCCGGATCCCGGTCAACATAGGATTGCGGCCATGCGGCCGCAAGGCGCAGATTCGGCGCGAAAGCCGCGCAATTGTGCCCGGCGCATGCGGTTCCAAGCGCGACCGTCTCGCTACAAGACGAGGGCAGCGCCTGCACCGGGCGGAAGCGAAGCGCCCGCCTGGGGGCGGGGTGGTGACGCCCCATATTTCGATGGACAAGGTGGCGTTTGCAGACGTGATCGCCCTGCGGCCGCTCCGCCCGTGATTGACCTCCCGGCCCGGCTTGGCTAGGCGTCGGCGCGGTATGCCCGGAGGGCGGCGGAAAGGAAGAGCGATGGCCGAGAGCGCGCGCGAGTCCATGGAATACGATGTCGTCATCGTCGGCGCCGGACCGGCGGGTCTCTCGGCGGCGATCCGGCTCAAGCAGCTCGACCCCGAGCTCTCGGTGGTGGTGCTGGAGAAGGGCTCCGAGGTCGGCGCGCATATCCTCTCGGGCGCGGTGCTCGACCCCGCCGGGCTCGACCGGCTGCTCCCGGACTGGCGCGAGCGCGGCGCGCCGGTCACCGTGCCGGTCACCGACGACCGTTTCTACATGCTGGGGCAGGCGGGCGTCCTGCGCATCCCCGGCTGGCCGATGCCGCCCCTGATGAAGAACCACGGCAATTACATCGTCTCCATGGCCAATGTCTGCCGCTGGATGGCCGGCGAGGCGGAGGCCCTGGGTGTCGAGATCTTCCCCGGCATGGCGGCGAGCGCGCTGGTGCTCGGCGAGGACGGCGCGCTGCGCGGCGTGGTCGCGGGCGAGTTCGGGCTGAACCCCGACCGGACGCCGGGGCCGAATTACGAGCCGGGCATGGAGCTGCTCGGCAAATACGTGCTGCTCGCCGAGGGCGTGCGCGGCTCGCTCTCGAAGCAGGCCATCGCCCGGTTCGATCTCGCCGCAGGGCACGAGCCGCAGAAATACGGGCTCGGCATGAAGGAGATCTGGGAGGTCCGCCCGGAGGTCCATCACGAGGGGCGCGTGGTGCATACCATGGGCTGGCCGCTCGGTCGCAACGCCGGGGGCGGGTCCTTCATCTATCACCTGGAGAACAACCAGGTCTTCGTCGGCTTCGTGGTGCATCTCAACTACGCCAACCCGCATCTCTACCCCTACATGGAGTTCCAGCGGTTCAAGCATCATCCGATGGTCGCGGACCTCCTGCGGGGCGGCAAGCGCGTGGCCTATGGCGCGCGCGCGATCTCGGAGGGCGGCTGGCAGTCGATCCCGAAGCTGGTCTTCCCCGGCGGCGCGCTGCTCGGCTGCTCGGCGGGCTTCGTGAACGTGCCGCGCATCAAGGGCAACCACAACGCCATGCTCTCGGGCATCGCGGCCGCCGAGGCGGCGCAGGCGGCGATCGCCGCCGGGCGGTCGGGCGACGAGCTCACCGGATACGAGGAGGCGGTGCGGAGCGGGCCGATCGCGGCGGACCTCAGGCCCGTGCGCAACGTCAAGCCGATGTGGTCGCGCTGGGGCCTCCTGCCCTCGCTCGGGCTCGGCGGCTTCGACATGTGGTGGAACACGCTCTTCGGCGACCGCTCGCTCTTCGGCTCGATGCAGCATGGCAAGACCGATGCCGCGGCCACCGGGCTGGCGGCGGATTTCGCGCCGATCGACTACCCGAAGCCCGACGGGGTGCTGTCCTTCGACCGGCTGACCAATGTGGCCTTCTCCTTCACCAACCACGAGGAGAGCCAGCCGCCGCATCTGACGCTGAAGGATCCTTCGGTGCCGATCGAGGTGAACCTGCCGCGCTACGGCGAGCCGGCGCAGCGCTATTGCCCGGCCGGGGTCTACGAGGTGCTGCGCGACGAGGACGGCTCGAACCCGCAGTTCCGGATCAACTTCCAGAACTGCGTGCATTGCAAAACCTGCGACATCAAGGATCCGAGCCAGAACATCACCTGGGTCACGCCGCAGGGGGGCGACGGGCCGAACTACCCGAACATGTGAAGGCGGCGCGGGGGGTCCGGGCCGCGTCCCGCGATTGCAACGGCCGGGCGCGGGGAATAGGCTCGCGCGCGCTTCGGAACCGGGAGATGACTTCGTGCGACAATCGCTAGGCCGAATGCTGCGGGGCGCCTGCCTGGGCTTCCTGGTCCTCGCCGCCGCCCCGGGGGCGCGGGCGACGAGCCTGTCGGGGGCCTATCTCGCGGCGATGCAGGCGGATTTCCGCAACGATTACGTGGCCTCGGCGGAATATCTCGACCGGGCGCTGGCGATCGATCCGCAGAATATCGCGTTGATGCAGAACAGCATCGTCGCCCATGTCGCGGCCGGGGACGTCGCGGGGGCGACCGGGATCGCCGACGGGCTCGCCGAGGCGATGCCCGGCAACCAGATCGCGGTCGTGGTGCAGGTCTCCGATGCCATCGCCAAGGAGGATTTCGCCGCGGCGCGGGATCTCCTCGACGAGGCGGGCCCCTCGGTGCCGCCGCTGCTCGCGGGGCTGCTCTCCGGCTGGGTCGAGGTGGGGATGGGGGATTTCTCCGCCGCCCAGGAGCGCTTCGACCTCCTGAAGGGCAATGCCGCGCTCGAGGCCTACGGCCAGTATCACAAGGCGCTCGCCCTCGCGCTCGCGGGCGATTTCCTCTCCGCGGCGACGATCCTCGCGAACGGGGAGGACGGCCCGCTGCATGTCAATCTCGGCGCGCTGGTCGCCCATGCGCAGGTGCTGGTGCAGATCGACCGCGACACCGAGGCGCTGGAGATCCTCGACGAGGCGCTCGCGGGCGGCATCCCGAACGCGGTGCTGCTCGACCTGCGGGACCGGATCGCGGCCGGCGAGAACGTGGCCTTCACCCGGGTGACCAATGCGCGCTCCGGGTCGGCCGAGGCGCTGCTCACGCTGGCCGACGCGCTCAGCGCCAGCGAATCGGAGCGCATCGGGCTGATGCATGCGCAGCTCGCGGCCCATGTGGATCCCGGCGCGGTCGAGGCGCGGCTGCTCGCGGCCGATATCCTCGAGCGCGAGGAGCAGTTCGACCTCGCGTCCCAGGCGCTGGCCGGCGTGCCGCAGGAATCGCCCTGGTACATGACCGCCGAGATCCGCCGCGCCAGCACCCAGAATGCGGCGGGCGATACCGAGGGCGGCATCGCCACGCTGACCGACCTGGCGGCCGCCTATCCCGAGCAGATCGAGGTCCAGTCGGCGCTGGGCGATGCCCTGCGCGTCGCCGAGCGCTACGGCGAGGCGGCGGCGGCCTATGACGCGGCGATCGCGCTCGTGCCCGATCCGCAGCCGGTGCATTGGGTGCTCTACTACACCCGCGGCATCTCCAACGAGCGCGCGGGGAACTGGCCGGCGGCGGAGGCCGATTTCCGCGAGGCGCTGGTGCTCTCGCCCGACCAGCCGATGGTGCTGAACTATCTCGGCTATTCCCTCGTCGAGCAGGGCCGGGACCTCGACGAGGCGCTCGACATGATCGAGCGCGCCGTCGCGGGCCAGCCCGACGACGGCTACATCACCGATTCGCTCGGCTGGGTGCTCTATCGCATGGGCCGCTTCGAGGAGGCGGTGCCGCACATGCTGCGCGCCGTCGAGCTCACCCCCGACGACCCGATCATCAACGATCATCTCGGCGACGTGCTCTGGAAGGTGGGGCGCACCCGCGAGGCGGAGTTCCAGTGGCGCCGGGCGCTCTCCTTCGGGCCGGCGCCGGATCTCGACATGGACCGGGTCCGGCGCAAGCTCGAGGTCGGGCTCGACCAGGTGCTTTCCGAAGCGGACCCCGGCACCGACGGCTGAGCGCCGCATGCCCCGCCGCGAGCGCGAATTCGCCCCGGCGAAGGTAAACCTGACGCTGC
Source organism: Amaricoccus sp. (assembly GCF_036846665.1). Taxonomy (NCBI): domain Bacteria; kingdom Pseudomonadati; phylum Pseudomonadota; class Alphaproteobacteria; order Rhodobacterales; family Paracoccaceae; genus Amaricoccus; species Amaricoccus sp. The sequence goes on from NZ_DAIUBO010000111.1 coordinate 11,306, forward strand.
ATGTCACCGGGCGGCGGCCGGACGGCTATCACCTGCTCGACAGCCTGGTCGTCTTTCCCGCGGTGGGCGACCGGCTGGAGGCCACCGAGGCGCGGGATCTGGCGCTGGAGATCGACGGACCCTTCGCGGGGGCGCTGGATCCGGCTTCGAACCTGGTGCTCGCGGCGGCGCGGCTGCTCCGGCCCGCGGGGCGCGGCGCCGCGATCCGGCTGACGAAGGCGCTGCCCGTCGCCGGCGGCATCGGCGGGGGATCCTCGGATGCGGCGGCGGCGCTGCGGCTGCTGGCGCGGCTCTGGTCGGTGCCGCTGCCGCCGGCGGAGGCGCTCTTGGCTCTGGGCGCGGATCTGCCGGTCTGCCTGGCGGCGCGGCCGATGCGCATGGCGGGAATCGGCGAGGTGCTCGCGCCGGTGGGGATGCCGCGCTTCTGGCTGGTGCTGGCCAATCCCGGCGTGCCGCTGGCGACGGGCGCGGTCTTCGGGGCGCTCGCGCAGCGCGCGGGGTCGCCGATGCCGCCTGTGGACGCCTTCGACGGGTTCGACCGGCTCTGCGCCTTCCTGCACGGGCAGCGCAACGATCTCGAGCCGCCCGCCGTCGCGCTCGCGCCCGCGGTGGCGGAGGTGCTGGCGGCGCTGGCGGGGGCACCGGGCTGCCGGCTGGCGCGGATGTCGGGCTCGGGGGCGACCTGCTTCGGTATCTTTCCCGACGAGGGAACGGCGCGCGCGGCGGCGGATGCGCTCGGTGGCGCGACGCCCGCCTGGTGGGTGGCGGCCGCGCCGGTCGGCTGACCGGGCGAGGCAAATCGGTGCGTATCCCCGGACGGCGGCGCCTTGGAGTGGCCGCGACATCGCGCGTGAATTGCCCGGAGACGGTGTTCCATGCGCGTTCGATCTCAGCGGTGCGCATTGCGGCAGCGTGTCCCGCCCGTGCGCCAGCACGGGCAGCGCCCGCCCGCCCCCCAGGCGGGCGCTTC
>NZ_DAIUBO010000112.1:0-12154 GCF_036846665.1 Amaricoccus sp.
CCGTTAAGGGGGCGGGGGGGGAGGTCGAGCTGCTCGGGGAGGCCCTGATAGGCGTCCCCCGCCTCGGGGGGGGGCGGTGCGATCTGAAGGAAGCTCACCCGCCCCTGCAGTTCCTCGTGGTCGTCGAGCATGCGGCCGAAGGCCTCCATGCGCTGGGGCAGCCCCTTGGAATAATCCATGCGGTCGACGCCGATCACCAGCGAGCGGTTGTCGATGATCTTGCCGAGCCGGCTGGCGGCCGAGCGGCCCTCCTCGCTTTCGGCGAGGGTGGCGATCTCCTCGGCGTCGATGCCGATCGGGAAGGAGGCGGCGCGCAGGCTCCGGTCGAAGACCGTGATCGCGCCGTCGGGCTCGATGCTCGCGCCGCAATATTCGGTGAGGTAGCGGCGGAAGTTCGCGGTGTCGCGGTCGGTCTGGAAGCCCACGAGGTCGAAGGCGCAGAGCGCGCGGGCGAGGCGCTGGTGCTGCGGCAGGGCGGTGAAGATCTCGGGGGCGGGAAAGGGGATGTGCAGGAAGAATCCCATCGGCCCGTCCCAGCCGGACTGGCGCATCTCCTGGCCCAGCATGAGGAAATGGTAATCGTGCACCCAGACCGTGTCGTCGGGCCGGGTCAGCTGCGCCAGCACCCGGCCGAAGCGGCGGTTGACCTTCTCGTAGCTGGCGAAATCGTGCTCGTCGAACTGCGCGAGATCGACGCGGTAGTGGAACACCGGCCAGAGCGCGCGATTGGCATAGCCGAGATAATAGCCCTGGAGCTCGCTCTCGGTCAGGTCGGCGAGGGCGAAATCGACGTTGCCTTCGGCGAAGAGGCGCACGCCGCGGGTCTCGCGCTCGACCGTGTCGCCGGACCAGCCGAACCAGACGCCGCCGCGCTCGCTGAGTGCATCCCAGAGCGCAACCGCGAGCCCGCCGACCGGAGGTGCGCCGGGGCTGGCGGTGCGATTCGAGGCGACGATGAGGCGACCCTTCACGCCATGCAGAAGACGCCAGCCGGGCCGGGAAGGCAAGCCCGCTGTGCAGGCCGGTGGGAGGCTGCCGTCCGGAGGGCCGCTCGCCGCGGCGGTCGGTCAGGCCGGCCGGCCGGCCGCGGGCAGCAGGCGCGCCTCGGCGATCAGCGCGGTCAGGACCGCCACGTGGCGCTGGATGCTGTAGGTCGCCTCGCCCGAGGTGCGGTTGGTCTCCAGGCGGTTCTCCTCGGCGATCAGGCTGTCGAGGGCCGGCCGGTTCGCCTGGAACCGCGCAGTGCGCAGAAGCCGGCGCAGGTCGCGTTCGCGGCGGTAGTCCACGACCCCGGCGCGGGCGGCGCGGATCAGGATCTTGGGGCGGCGCAGGGCGGTGAGCACGGAGGCGAAATCGGTCATCTTCTGGTCCCTCATCGGTGTTCGTCGTGGGGGTATAATCGCTCAGGTTGTGGCCTGTTGCTCGATTTTCGTTTACACCGAACGGTGGCCTTGACTCATAAACTACCAGAACAATTCGCTTTTTGTTCCATTTAAGGTTTCTTTCACGAATCAACCTTAAGTAGATTTTTGCGAAAATTGCAGCGATTGAGGTATCTGCCGTGACCTTCAATCCCGAGGCTTTTCTAGAAGCATCGCATGGTGTCTGGCCATGGTAGCGCAACTGCCGGAGTGGATTCCGGACTGCGCGCTCACCTATCTCGCCCACACCGCCGGGGGGCTTCCGATCCGGGCCCTCGCCCGGGCCAAGGGCTGCCATGCCTCCACGGTATTGCGCCAGATCCGGCGCCTCGAAGCCCGGCGGGATGACCCGCTGGTCGACGAGGCGCTGGAGAGCCTCGCGCGCGTCGCAACCGCCGAATCCGTTCGTTCCGCCGTATCCAGGGAGTTTGCATCCATGCCCAAGCCGGTCGTCTCGCCGAAGTCCGACCCCGACCCGCGCATCGAGCGCGAGGCGCGTCGCATCCTGCGCCGCCTCTGCGAGAAGGGCGCCATCCTCGCGGTCTCGCCGGAGATGGAAAAGGCCGTCGTGCTGCGGGAGGTGGTTCCGGGTCGGCAGAACCGGATCGCCGTGGTCGACCGCGACGTGGCCCATGCCTTCGCGCTGCAGGACTGGATCACCTGCAGCCGCGCGGGCAAGATCGCCTGCTACGAGATCACCGCGGCGGGGCGCGCGGCGCTCAAGCGGCTACTGACCGACGAGCGGCAGGCGCGGGCCGCCAAAGACGGTTTCGCCGAGGCGCCAAGCCCGTTCCAGGAGCAGCATCGCCTCTATGCCGAGCGCACGGTCATGGCGAGCGATGGCTCGGGCGAGCGCACCCTGCGCTTCAATCTCGCCGAGAGCCCGCTTTCGGTCCTGGGCCGCAAGCGCGACAAGGGCGGCGAGGCCTATCTCACGCCCGACCTGATCGAGGCGGGCGAGCGTCTGCGCGAGGATTTCGAACTGGCGCAGATGGGGCCGCGCACGACTCAGAACTGGGAGCGGTTCCTGACCGCGGGCGGGCGCGATTCGGCGCCCGTGCCCCGCGGGCCGGCCGAAGGCCCCTCGGATGCCCGCGTGCGGGTCGCCAAGGCGCTCGAGGCGCTGGGCCCGGGGCTCTCGGACATCGTGTTCCGCATCTGCTGCTTCCTGGAAGGTCTTGAAACGGCAGAAAAGCGTCTCGGCTGGTCAGCGCGCTCCGGCAAGATCGTGCTCAAGATCGCGCTGGAGCGTCTGGCGATCCACTACCAGATCCCGGCGGTCCGGCCGCTGCGCAAGGCGGTGTGATCAGCCGGCGGCGGCGACGATCGCGCCGAAATCCTCGGCCTTGAGCGACGCGCCACCGATCAGCCCGCCGCCGACATTGCCGACCGCGAAGATCTCCGCCGCATTGCCCGGCTTGACCGATCCGCCGTAGAGCAGGCGGATCGCCGCGCCGGGCTCGGCGCCGAAGCGCTCGATCAGTCGGGCGCGCAGGAAATCGTGCATCTCGCCGATCTCGGCCAGGGACGGGGTGCGCCCGGTGCCGATCGCCCAGACCGGCTCGTAGGCGATGACGAGGCCGGCGGGGTCGGCCTCCGGCGGCAGGGAGCCAGCGAGCTGCCCGCCGACCACCTCCATCGCCCGGCCGGCGTCGCGCTGGGATTCGGTCTCGCCGACGCAGACGATGGCGGTCAGCCCGGCCCGGGCGGCGGCGGCGGCCTTGGCCGCCACCAGCGCATCGGTCTCGCCGTGATCGGTCCGGCGCTCCGAATGGCCGAGGATCACCGCCTCGGCACCGGCGTCACGCAGCATCTCCGCGGAGATGTCGCCGGTATGGGCGCCGCTGGCCTCGGGGTGGCAATCCTGCCCGCCGAGCGCCGTGCCGCGCCCGGCGAGCCCTGCGATCAGCGTGGCGGGCGGGCAGACCAGCACGTCGCAGGCCGGCGCCGGGTGGGCGCGGCGAAAGGTCTCGAGCATCTCCGCCGAGGCGGCGAGACCGTTCATCTTCCAGTTTCCGGCGACGAGTTTGCGAGGCGGCATGCGCGGCTCCTGCTGCTGCGGCGGCGCATACCGGCCGTCTCCGCCCGGCCCGTTCGGGAGACACGGGTGGGCGAGGGGCGCGGCGGCGAGCCAATCGGGACGGGGCTGGGTAGCAGAGGCTTCGGCTCAGGGGAAGCCGCCGCTCGCGGACAGCGCGCGCCGTGCCCAGTTGCAGGCGGCCTCCGGGTCGTCGATCGCGGCATCCGGCAGGGTCCAGTAGCCCATGCGCGTGGACTTGCCGGCCTTGTCGTAGGCGAATTGCTCGGAACCCGCATCGGCCAGCGCCGCGGCGAGCGGGCCGGAGGCCTTGAGATAGATCCGGTCCTCGGGCCCGACGATCGCGAAGATCCGGCCCGCGGAATAGACAGCGAGCCCGCCCATCATCGCGCGGGCGGTCACGGCCCCGAGATCGGCGAAGAGCTCCAGGACGAAGGCGCGCGTCCCGGAGGAGACGGCCATGTCAGGTGCCTGCGAACTTGATCGATTCGCCGCAGCCGCAGGCCTCGGTCACATTGGGGTTGTTGAAGCGGAAGCCGGATTCGATCAGGCCGTTGGCATAGTCGATTTCGGTGCCGAAGAGGAACATCTGCGCCATGGGGGCGATCATCACCCGCGCGCCGTTGCTCTCGACCACCTCGTCATGCGGCGCGATCTCGTCGACGTATTCCATGGTGTATTCCATGCCGGCGCAGCCGCCCTTCTTGACGCCGATGCGCAGCCCCTTGCTGCCGCCCCGCGCCATGAGGCGCAGGATCTGGTTCTGGGCGGCCTCGGTGAGGGTCACGGGCGGCTTGCCGGGAATGCCGAACATCGCTGGGCGGTTCCTGTTACTTTCGGGGTTCAAGGTAGTGCGCCGGGCGGTCCCGCTCAAGTCCCGGCGAGGCGGGCCAGCACCGCCACGGTGGCGAAGGCGATGCCGATCCCCCAGGCGAAGCTCGCCAGCGTGCCGATGATGACGTATTCGCCGGTGCGGAGCTCCCGGTCGCGGGCCAGTTCGTTGAAGCGCAACACCGACTTGGCGGCGATCAGGAAGCCGATGGCGCCGGCCTGTCCGGCGAGCACCAGCATGAAGATCATGAGTCGCTCCAGCCGGCCGATGAGCTGCCCGCCCCGTGGCAGGCTCTCGTCCTCGGCGGGGTCGAGCGGGTACTTCAGCCCGTGCATCAGCGCCTGCACGGCGTAGCCGCCGGCCCAGACCGCCGCCACCAGCCCGGCGGCGAGGGTCATGGCCGCAGAAAGGGGCACATGCCATTCCGCCGCCGCCGGCAGGGTCATGCCCCAGAGCCCGGCGCTCCAGGCATCGGGCGAGAGCGTGGCGGCGAGGCCGATCATCGCGAGATGCGCGGCCTGGTCGGCGGCGAAGGCGGTGAAGCCCGGCCCGCCGTGGCGCAGCTTGATCCAGTCGATGGCGTAATGGCTGAGCGCGATCACGAGGATCGGCACGGGGCGCGGCGCGAAGCCGAGGGCGGCCCAGCTCACCACAGCGACGATGGCGACATGGGCGAGCAGGACCAGCGGGTCGCGCTTGTTCTGCACCATGCGGTCGCTCTGCATGGTGAAATCGGCGAGCACATGGCCGAGCGTGAGCGCGATGGCGGTCTCGATCAGGGTCACGGCCGCGTCGGTCCGGGCCGGGGGATTACAACCTCCTGGGTTTGTATCTGCGGAAACAACCTTTTGAGGATGTCACTCGTCATCGCCGGTTCCGCCCTCCAGCGCCGCGAGGGCGCGGCGGAGCGCCCAGTCGCCGCCGCTTCGCAGATGTTTGGCGACCATCTGCTGGCTGATGCCGAACTCCGCGCCGATCTCGGCCTGGGGCGGGGCGTCGGGCACCAGCCGCGCCGCGAAGACCCGCGCCTGGCGCGGCGTCCAGCGCCGCGAGACCTCGTCGCAGAGCGCCACGAGGGCCGCGAGAACTGCGGGCGCGGCGGGGCCGCCGGGCCAGTCCAGGCCGAGCCGGGCGGCGCGGCCGAGGCTGTCGAGCCCATGGCCGGAGGTCTCGAAGGCCGGGCCGGCGCCCGCGGAGAGATCGCCCGTCGCCGGCAGCCTGCCGGGGCCGATCCCCGCCGAGATGCGGGTGTCGAGATCCGCGCCGCGGGCGCGCAGCCGGGCCCGCAGGAAGAGCATCATGCGCAGCGAGAGCGCCGGCGATGGCGCGAGGCATTGCCAGCCGTCGCCGCGGAAACGGGTGAAGCGGGCGGGGGGGCCGTCCCCGGCCCAGTTCGCGGTCGCGCCGGCGGCTTCGCCGAGCACCGCCATCGCCGCATCGAGCGCTGTCCCGCCGAGGCGGGAGGAGCCGACGAGATCGCCGGTCAGCACGGCGAGGGGGTCAGGGGTCATCAGCGATCCGGCCGGTTCGGACGGTCAGAGAATGGGCGGGCGGTCGCGATCCGGCAAGCCCTACATGAAGCCGAGTTCGAGCCGCGCCTCGTCGGACATCATGTCCATGCCCCATTGCGGCTCCCAGACCAGCTCGACATTGACATGGCGCACGCCCGGCAGCGGGGTGATCGCATCGGCCACCCAGCCGGGCATCTCGCCGGCCACCGGGCAGCCGGGGGCGGTGAGCGACATGGCGACATCCACGTCGCCCTCGCCACCGATCTCGATGGTATAGACCAGCCCGAGGTCGTAGATGTTCACCGGGATCTCGGGATCGAAGACCGTCCGGCAGGCCGCCACGACCTCGTCATAGAGCGGGTGATCGGTGGTCGAGGGCCGGATCAGCGGCGTGCCTTCCAGCGGGGCATTGGCTTGGGCGGTCATGACGCGCGATCTCCCTTATTCCCGACCAGTTATATAGGGAATGCCGCCGTCCCGTAAAGACGGAGCCGCCGGAGGGGGGCTGCGATTGCCGGGCGGGCGCGATCCGTCGCGGGGAGGTTTGCATCCGCGCGACAATGCCCCTAGCAGGGCGGCCATGACACGCGGCATCTCCTTCGCCATCGAGGCCAGGGACGGCAAGGCCCGCAGCGGGGTGCTCGCGACCCCGCGCGGCGCGATCCGCACGCCGGCCTTCATGCCGGTGGGCACGGCGGGCACGGTGAAGGCGATGCTGCCCGAGAGCGTCGCGGCGACCGGCGCGGATATCCTGCTCGGCAACACCTATCACCTGATGCTGCGTCCCGGCGCCGAGCGCATCGCCCGGCTCGGCGGCCTGCACCGCTTCATGAACTGGTCGAAGCCGATCCTGACCGATTCGGGCGGCTTCCAGGTGATGAGCCTCGCCGAACTGCGCAAGCTGAGCGAGGAGGGCGTGACCTTCCGCTCGCATGTGGACGGCGCGCGGCATCACCTGAGCCCGGAATCGAGCATGGAGATTCAGCGGCTGCTCGGCTCGGACATCGTGATGGCCTTCGACGAATGCCCGGCGCTGCCGGCCACACGCGATGCCATCGCGGCGAGCATGGCGCTGTCGATGCGCTGGGCGGCGCGCTCGCGCGACGCCTTCGGCGACCGGCCCGGCCATGCGCTCTTCGGGATCCAGCAGGGCGGGCTGGAGCGGGACCTGCGGGAGGAGAGCGCGACGGCGCTGCGCGCCATCGGCTTCGACGGCTATGCCATCGGGGGTCTCGCGGTGGGCGAGGGGCAGGCGGCGATGCTGGCGGTGCTCGACCATGCGCCGGGCATGCTGCCCGGGGACCGGCCGCGCTATCTGATGGGGGTCGGCAAGCCCGACGACATCGTCGGCGCCGTGCTGCGCGGCGTGGACATGTTCGATTGCGTGCTGCCCTCGCGCTCGGGGCGGACCGGCCAGGCGCTGACGCGGCGGGGGGCGGTCAACATCAAGAACGCCCGCCACGCCGAGGATCCGCGCCCGCTCGATCCCGACTGCACCTGCCCGGCCTGCCGGTCCTACAGCCGGGCCTATCTGCATCATGTCTTCAAGGCCGGCGAGATCATCGCCTCGATGCTGCTGACCTGGCACAACCTGCATTATTATCAGGAGCTGATGGCCGGCCTGCGCGGGGCGATTGCCTCCGGAGGGCTGGCGGATTTCGTCGCCGGTTTCGAGGCGGGCCGGGCGGCGGGGGATCTGGAGCCGCTCTGACCGACGGGTTCCGGCGCCGGGCAGGCCTGGCGTCACCGTCCGGCCCGGCGGGCGCTGCCCTCATCTCGCGGTGGGACGGTCGTACCGGGAACCATTGGTTCCAAGTGCGATTGCTCTGGACAGCACCGCGCCCCGCGTTGAGGCGCAGGCCGGAGTCGGCTAAAATGACCGCCCCCGACCCCCGGGTGCTTCCGCCCGGGCGGCGAGGCTTTTGGGGAACGGAGAGCGCCATGACCGCTTTCAACGTTGTTCGCATGCGGGTGAAGCCGGGAAACGAGGAGGCCTACCTGAAATCGCATCGGGATCGCGTGCTCGAGGGGATGGACGGCATGCGGTCGCTGAACGTCATCAAGACCGGTGACCGGGAGTTCTGCGTGATCGGCGAATGGGACAGCATGGAGGCGCTCGCCGCGGCGCGGCCGGCCATGATCGCCACGCTCGACACCTTCCGCGACCGGCTCGAGGATCTCGGGCCGGGGCTGGGCGTGACGGATCCGGTCTCCGGCGAGGTCGTGCTGCAGCGGCGGCCCTAATTCGCGGCCGGGGCGCCGCCGGGCGGCGTCTTGGCGAGCAGGGCCTGGACGAAATCCTCGACCTGGCGGCCGGTCGCGAGCAGGCGGCGGGCGGCGTCGAGGCTCGGGCGTTCGAGCGCCGGCAGGGGCTCGACGAAGGCTTCTTCCGCGTCGAGCGCGGAGGGGTCGGGTGAGGCGGGGCGGGCCTCCTCGGGGGCGGTCTGCGCGACCATGAATTCGGCCATGGCCTGGCGCCCGGGATCCGGCGCGGCCTCGTCGCGGGCGCGCGGCCAGTCCCCCGAGGACCAGGCGTAGGCGTCGGCGGCGTCCGGCAGGCCCGCCTCGCGCAGCACCGCGCCGGCCTCGGCGAAATCCCCGTCGAGCGCGAGCGCCTCGGCGGTGAGCCGGGCGGCCTCCGGCCCCTCGATCCCGGCGAGAATGTCGCGGGCCCGGGCGGATTCGCGGCTGCGCAGCCAGGATTCGGCGAGCAGGAGCCGGGCAGCTTCGCCCGCGCGCGCCGCCGCCGGCTCAACCATCGCGCGCGCCCCCTGGGGCAGGCCCAGGTCGAGCAGCCGCCGCGCGATCGCCCGGCGCGCGGGGTCGTTGGCCGGATCCGCCGAGACCAGCGTGGTGCTCGCCAGCACGGTCTCGGCATAGGCGGCGCGGCCCACGCGCTCGGGATCGGCGGCGGCGAGCAGCGCCACCGCAAGCTCGGCGAAGCGGGGGTCGCGGGGCAGGTCGATCAGCGCGGAGCGGATCTCGGCGATGGCATCGGGCAGCTCTCCGCGGACGGCGAGGGATTCCGCGAGCAGGAGCCGCAGCTCGGCGGCGCGGGCGGCGCCACGGGCCTGGAGCGCGGCGGCGCGCAGATCGGTGACGTGGCGGTCGGGCAGAGGGAGGCCGGCATCGGCGGCGAGCCGCGCGAGATGGAGGAGCGCCTCGGGCGCCGCCGCGGCATCGGCCTCGATCAGCGCGGAGAGCGCATGGATGCCGGCCTGCGGGTCACCTTCGGCGGCGGCGAGCCGCGCGCCGACGATGGTCAGGGCGGAGGTCTGCGCCGTTTCCGGCCGGGTGGTCGTATCCTGGATCAGCCGCGCGGCCTCGGTCCGGCCGGCATCGAGCAGCCGGGCGACCAGCCCCGGTCCGACGAGCCCGCGCAGGTCGGGCGGCAGCTCGGCGAAGGCGGCATGGATGGTCTCGAAGCCCGCGTCGTCGGGCAGCGCGGGGCCGTTGCTGGCGATGGCGCTCCAGAGCCCGTGGGCGCCGGGGCAGCTCACCGCCGCCGAGAGCGGGCCTTCGGGCGGCAGCGCGCGGCCCTCGACCGCGCGGGCGAGGTCGAGCAGGAGCGCGCGGTTCTCGAAGTCCTGGGGAAAGCTCGCGAGGACCGCCTCCGCCTCGGTGCCGAGACCGAAGCGGATGTCGATCCGGATCAGGCGCGCCAGTGTCTCGGGGTCGGGGGCATCGAACTCGCCGAGCAGGTGGCTCGAGAGATCGACGATCTGCTCGAACGCCGGGCGGCCGTCGGACCATCGGGCGATATCCATCGCCTCGTCGGGCAGGCATTCGACGGCGACCTCCGGCTCGGCCATCTCCGCCAGGGCCTTGGCCCGCTCGCGGTCGAAGACCGTGGTGGCCTCGATCTGCTCGAGGTCCAGCAGCGCCGCGATGCCGGCGGCCTCCGGCGCCCCGCGGGCGGTGAGCGCCACCGGCAGGGTCGGGGCGGCATCGCTCTCGGGGCGCGCGGGCGGGGTGGGATCGGGCAGGGCCGGCGGAACCCCGGCCGGAACGGGCACGGTCTCCGTGGCGGTGCCGGCGCCGGTTTCGGGCCCGGCTTGCGGCGGCGCCGGCGGACCCGCGTCGGCGAGCTCGATCAGCCCTTGGCCGGCGGCGCGCTCGATCTGCCGCAGCAGGATCTGCTCGGCGGCGTCCACGGCGGCGGCCTCGCGCAGATCCCGCGCCTCGGCGGTTTCCGCCACCGGCTGGGATTCCGGGGCCGGCAGCACCGCGTCCCGGTCGGAGACGTCGAGCGCCAGATGCCGGCCCTTGACGAAAAGCGTGCTGACCCGGCAGTCGCAGGTGAGCTCGACCGCAACGGTCGTGCCCCTCGGCCCGATCGCGGTCGCGACGGCGCCGATGCGGGTCCGGGGGATCTTCTCGAAGATCCGGGCGGCGTCGAAGGCGATCTCCCTGCCGGGGATAAAGAGCGTGACCCGGCCTTCCGCGGTCTCGAGCGACCATTCGGTGGTCGGGTCGATGCGGACCACGAGGCGGGAGAAATTCGCGTGCTCGCCGCTGAGGATCGGGCCGCCCTCGGCCGCATGGAGCGGCGCCGCGGCGAGGCCCGCCGCGACGGCAAGCGCCAGGGTGCGGATCATGCCGCGAGGCTCTGCTTGGTGGCGCGCAGCGCGCCTTCGAGCTCGTTGTAGGAGGGGCGCAGGCCGGCGGGCGTGTTCTGCCGGCCGACCTCGACGCAGATATTGGGCGCGTGGTTGTGCAAGGCGGCGACCATCACCTCGCGGATGAGGTTGTAGAAATGCTGGTCCTCGTCGATCACGTTCTTCACCCGGCTCGCGAAGGGGCCGACGATGCCATAGGCGAGGAAGACGCCGAGAAAGGTGCCCACCAGCGCGCCGCCGATCATCTTGCCGAGGATCTCGGGCGGCTGGTCGATCGAGGCCATGGTCTTGATGACGCCGAGCACGGCGGCAACGATCCCCAGCGCAGGCAGGCCGTCGGCCATGGTCTGGAGCGTATGCGCCGAATGCAGCGCATTGGTGTAGTTCTTCTCGATGCGCTTGGTCAGGACCTCCTCGACCTGCATCGGGTCGTCGTAGTTCATCGAGGCCGAGCGCAGCGTGTCGCAGATCAGAGCCACCGCCTCGGTATCGGCGAGGATGCGCGGATAGGCGTTGAAGATCGCCGAGGCGCCCGGATCCTCGATGTGCTGGTCGAGCTCCACGGGGTTCGAGCGGGCGATGCGGATCAGCTGGAACATCAGGCAGAGCAGGTCCTGGAAGTCGCCGGGCTTCCAGTGCGGGCCCTTGAAGACCTTGCTCACGTCCTTCAGCGTGTGGGTGATACCGTGCTTGTCGTTGGAGATCACGAAGGCGCCGAGCGCCGCGCCGGCGATCATCATCAGCTCGAAGGGCAGCGAATGCAGGATGATGCCGATCTTGCCACCGGCGATCGTATAGCCGCCGAAGACCATCACGAAGACGATGATGATGCCGATGATGCCGATCATGTGGTCACTCGCGAACTCGGGACGCCGCCGGCGCCGTATCCCCTGAAGCCTCCGGTCTTACCCGGCGGGGAATTAAGAAACACTCAAGCGCCGGCGTCATTCCGTGGGAACGGCATGGTTCCTGCTGGCGATGGTCAGCGTCACCGCATAGGCGGAATCGGCGTTCATCGCCGCCAGCACCTGCGCCGCGACCTCCGGGCGCACCCGCGCCAGCAGGCCGGCGGCGAAGGCGACGTCCATGCGCTCGAAGATCTTCGCGGCCTCGGCGGGCTTCATGTTCTCGTAGACCGTGGTCATGCGCTCGATGTCGCGTTCGGCGGCCTTGTCGGCCACGGCCAGCGTCGCCTCGAGGTTCTTCCGTGCGGTCTCGAAGGCGGCGAGCTGCTCGGCGAGCTTGGCCTCGGCGACGTTGAGGGTCTGGGAGCGCTCGGCGAGGCGGCGCGATTCCTGCGCCAGCTCGTCCTCGCGCTCGCGAATCGCGGAGAGCAGACTCTCGGCATCCTCGGTGCTCGGGCAGGTGGCCGCGGCGGTACCGTCCGCGGCCCCGGAATCGGCCAGTACGCCGATCTCCTCGGCGAAGGCCTGGCCGTTCGCGGCGAGGCGCAGCGCCGCGGAGCCCAGGAAACAGAGCACGATCAGCCCCACGCCGCCGATGGCGCGGCGGCCCGCGGTGGTCGCGGCCATAGGTCAACGGCCCCCGGCGGCGGCGATGGCGCTGAGCGCCTCGATGAGGTCGTCTTCGCTCCGGGGCGCGTCCTTGGGCGCGCGCGGCCGCAGCGGGCTCTCGAAGGCCGCGAGGCTGCGCGGCTTGGGCAGGATCTCCTCGGGAGCGGGCTCGGGGCGCGCGGGCGCCGCCGTTTCCTTCGGCAGCACCGCGAGCCGCAC